>CAYVBB010000062.1:0-4392 GCA_964448515.1 uncultured bacterium
TTCTTCAGCTTTAGCTTCCTCTGCTGGAGCTTCTTCAGCTTTAGCTTCCTCTGCTGGAGCTTCTTCAGCTTTAGCAGATAATTCTTTTTTCTTTATTTTTTTATCTTTTTTTAAATCAATTCTGTTTTTTTCTCTTTCTTTCCATTCTTCTAATAATTTTTCTATATCTGCATCTTTCATTCCTTGTTTAGATAAATGCCATTTATAGCTCAATCCATTTTTTCTAAATAAACCTTGAACAGTATCTGATGGTTTTGCACCTTGATTTAACCAATGTAAAATTCTTTCTTCGTTAAGGTTACTTGAATTGTTATCTTGAATAGGGTCATACCATCCTAAACGCTCTATTTCTCTTCCATCTCTTTTAAATCTTGAATCAATAGCAACGACTCTATAAAAAGGTCTTTTCTTACGTCCTAATTTTTTTAATCTTATTCTAACAGCCAAATTAAACTCCTTATTCTTTATTTTTATTTTATTTTATAAAAGGCAACTTAAACTTTGTTTTATTCTCACTAATTTTTTTCATTAAAACTTTCATTTTATTAAATTGTTTTAATAGTTGATTTACATTTTGAATAGATGTACCTGAACCACTTGCTATTCTTTTCCTTCTTGATCCATTTATAATACTTGGATTTACTCTCTCATATTTTGTCATAGAATCAATTATAGCTTTTGTCCTTTTTAATTGTTTCTTTCCAGTATTTATATTGGGCATCTTACTCATACCTGGCATCATTTTCATCATGCTACCTAGATTATCAAAGCTACCCATTTGATCAATTTGATTTTTAAAATCATTTAAATCAAAAGTATTATTAGTTAATTTTGATTGAATATCATCAATTGAATCTTCATTAAAAGATTTTGCTGCTTCTTCAACTAAACCAACGATATCACTGAGTCCTAGAATTCTTCTTGCTATTCTTTCTGGATTAAAAATTTCTATATCAGATATTTTTTCTCCAAATGTAATAAATTTTATTGGAACTCCAGTAACATCTTTAATTGAAAGAGCAACTCCTCCTCCAGTATCAGAATCCATTTTTGTAATAATACACCCAGTTATTTTACATAGTTCAGAAAAACTACTAGATGAATTAACAGCATCCTGACCAGTCATACCATCAGCCACATATATTACTTCAGATGGATTTGATTTATCAATAATTTCATTAAGCTGATTTATTAAATCATCATCAATATGCAAACGTCCAGCAGTATCTAAAATTAAAATATCAAAATTATTAGAATCAGCAAATTTCTGTGCATTCTCTAATACTTTTAATGGATCTTTAGATTTCTTTTCAACATAACAGTCAATATTATTATCAATTGATAAAATTTCCAATTGATCTATAGCAGCAGGTCTTTGCAAATCCAATCCTACCAATAAAGTTTTCTTATTAAATTCCCTTTTCAAAAAACCAGCAATTTTTACTGCTGTTGTAGTCTTACCGGAACCTTGTAATCCTGATAAAACCAAAACAGATTTTTCTTTACTATGTAAATTAATTTTAGAGTCACTCGATTTTAAAAAATCAATAAGTTCATCTAAAACCAATTTAATAAATTGTTGCCCAGGTGTAACTGAATCAAATACTTTATTGCCTAAAGATTTCTTTTTAACTCTTTCAATAAATCTACTTACGACTTTAAAGTTTACATCTGACTCAAGAAGAGCAATTCTAATTTCTCTTATTGCATCAGAAATATTGCCTTCTGAAATCTTACCCTGACCTTTTATAGTCTTAAAAATTTTTTTAAATCTATTTTGTAATTGACCAAACATAATATTTAAAACTAATAAAACAATTTAAGTAAAGCCAGGAAATTTAATATTAACTTTACCGTCTATGCAAGCTATCTTTTTTTATATATATTTTAAAACTTAAATGAACAAAGGATAGAAATGGTAATTATAATCAAAAATCTCCGAGGTTTCTCTTTATTAAAATTTCTTCAACAACACAATTATTTGGGGCATTAATAGAATGAATAATTGTTTGACATAAATCATTTACATTCATCATATCTTCTCTGATATTATCTACATTTTTATTATCCCAAAGAGGAGTATCAACTGCACCTGGGAAGACACTTATAACTTTCACATTGTATTCTCTCAATTCTTCTCTTAATGATGAAGCAAAACCTCTTAATCCATATTTAGAAGCTACATATGCTGTAGAATTTTTAAATGGCTTAAGACCAGCTCCTGAATTAATAAATACAATTTTACCAGCTTTTTTTAACTTAAAAATTTCAACCATTAGTCTAGTCATTAAAAATGAACCTCTAAGATTTACATTAATAGTTTTATCCCAGTCATCTATAGAGGTGCTTGATATATCTTTAAATATTGCAATCCCAGCATTGTTTATCAATAGCTCAATATTATCTTTATTATAAATTGTATTATAAATTTTTTCTACTGATTCTTGATTAGTTATATCTGCAACAATAATATCACAATTATTATTATTATTAATAATGATCTCTTTTGTTTTATTAAGATTATCTATATTTCTTGAAACCAAATAAACAAAGTAATTATTTGATAATTCTATAGCTAATTCTCTTCCGATTCCAGTAGATGCACCTGTTATAATAGCAATCGGTTTAACCATTACTTTTAGCGATTAAATTAAGAGCACTACCTGCTTTAAACCAATCAATTTGATTATGATTATATGTATGACTAAGTAATATCTTATCTTTACTGCCATCAACATGTATAATTTCACAATTCAATTTTTTTCCTGGTTGGAATTCTTTTAAATCTAATATATTAATTTTATCATCTTCCAGTATTTTATTATAATCATCTTTATTACTGAATGTTAATGCAAGGATTCCTTGTTTCTTAAGATTTGTTTCATGTATTCTAGCAAATGATTTTACAATAACAACTCTAATATTCATATATCTTGGTTCCATAGCAGCATGTTCTCTAGATGACCCCTCTCCATAATTTTCATCACCTATAATAATACTGCAAATATTATTATTCTTATAATATCTTGCAACATCAGGAGTTTCGCTATATTTATTTGTTATTTGATTTTTTACTAGGTTAACTTTATTATTAAAAGAATTAGTTGCTCCTAATAATAAATTATTAGAGATATTATCTAAATGTCCTCTGTATTTTAACCATGGACCAGCCATTGAGATGTGATCTGTTGTGCATTTTCCTTTTGCTTTAATTAATAATGTTAAATTAATCAAATCATGTCCATCCCATTTATTAAATGGAGTTAATAATTGTAATCGTTCAGATTTTGAATCAACATTAATATCTATATTTATTTTACTGATATCATAATCTTGGAACCCTTGATCTTTTACATCAAAACCATTTGGAGGCAGTTCATAACCTTCTGGTTCATCTAATTTAATTTTTTTACCTTCTTCATTAATCAGATAATCTGTTATAGGATTAAAAGATAAATCTCCTGACAAAGCTAAAGCCGTTACAATTTCTGGAGAAGCAACAAATGCATGAGTTTTTGGGTTACCATCTGCTCGTTTAGCAAAATTTCTATTAAAAGAATGAACTATAGTGTTCTCATTTTCATCTTCTGCACCTTCTCTCGCCCATTGGCCTATACAAGGACCACACGCGTTTGCAAAAACATTTGCTCCTATGTCATTAAATATATCAATCAAACCATCTTTTTCAATTGTATATCTAACTAATTCAGAACCTGGGGTAATAGTAAATTTAGATTTAACATTTAATTTATTATCAATTGCTTGTTTTGCTATCGATGAAGATCTTGAAATATCTTCATAAGAAGAATTTGTACATGAACCAATCAAGCCAACCTTTACTTCTTTAGGCCAATTATTTTTAATTATTTCTTCTGACATTTTTGAAATAGGGGTTGCTTTATCAGGGGTAAATGGACCATTTATATACGGTTCAAGTTTATCTAAATCTATCGTAATAACCTGATCAAAATATTTTTGAGGGTTATTATATACTTCAGGATCTCCAGTTAAATGATGCGCAAATTTATCTGCTAAATCTGAAACAGCTTTTCTCCCTGTTGATTTCAAATACTTTCTCATAGAATGATCATATCCAAACGTAGAAGTGGTTGCTCCAACTTCAGCCCCCATATTGCATATTGTTCCTTTACCAGTACAAGATAAATTAATTGCACCTTCACCAAAGTATTCGATAATATGACCTGTTCCACCTTTTACTGTCAAAATACCTGCTAATTTTAAAATAACATCTTTTGCTGATGCCCATCCATTTAATTTGCCTTTTAATTCAACTCCAATTAACCTAGGAAATTTTAACTCCCATGGCATTCCTGCCATAACATCTACAGCATCAGCACCCCCAACACCAATTGCAATCATACCTAATCCTCC
>CAYVBB010000062.1:4402-7974 GCA_964448515.1 uncultured bacterium
GCGTTAACTGTATGAGAATCTGTACCAATAATCATCCCTCCAGGAAATGCATAATTTTCTAAAATGACTTGGTGAATAATTCCTGCACCTGGTTTCCAAAAACCAATTCCATATTTAGATGAAACTGATGAAAGAAAATCATATACTTCTGAATTTATATCTAATGCAGTTGTTAAATCGTCAGCTGAGTTACTCTTTGCTTGAATTAAATGATCCGCATGTACTGTTGAAGGAACAGCCACTTGTTTTTTATTGGCCATCATAAATTGTAATAATGCCATTTGGGCGGTTGCATCCTGCATAGCAACCCTGTCAGGATTAAATTCTACATAATCCATCCCTCTTTTAAAATCTTTAACTTTTAAAGCAGAATGTAAATATAAAATTTTTTCAGATAAAGTTAAAGGTTTACTAATTTTATCTCTAATATGTTTGATTTTAGAATCAATATTATTATAAAATTTTTCAACTAGTTTTAAATCAAACATATATTCCTTATAAAGATTAAAGGGTTAAAATTATGCTTAAATTTATTAATTTATATCTATAATTTCAATTACTGATATAATAATATGAAAAAATTAATACTTTACTTAATTATTTTAATAAATTTTTTATTCTCATGGGAGAATAGTGATATTGAATATATAATATATACTAATAATTCAATGGTTACATCAGCTAATAATTTATCTAATCTTCATGAAAACTTAGTAGATGATAATTTTAAATTAAAAACAAAAATAATCCTTAAAGATACTCTTAGTACAAGTCTTTATGATTATATTAATAATAATTTTAATTTTGAAACTGACAATATTAAATATTTAACTCTAATTGGTGATGAAACTATAATACCACCTATATTTTATCTAGGTACTCCTTGCGATGATTGTCTTAGCTCCGATAATACTAACAATCCAAATCCAAAATTAATAACGGGAAGAATTTTAGCAGCAAATGTTAATGAGTCTAATTCAATTATTAATAATATAATTAGCTATACTTTAAATCCTCATGAAGGTGATTGGAAAAGCAAAGCCTTATTGTTTTGTGATGATCAATTCAAAAATGGAGAAACAATAAGAAGGGAAAAATGGCATACTCTCCATTCAAGTATAATTTATGATAATTTAAAAGATAATCTTAATATAAACTGTTTGTTTGGTCCAGACTTTCAAAGACAACAATCAATTAACTGGTATACACAGCCAGACTTTAATAATGAATTAATACAAAATATTAATAAAGGCTTTGCCATAATCAATTATATTGGACACGGTACAAGTGAATTTCTAGCTGATGAAAACATATTAACTTATTCTGATTTAGATTTAATATCTATTCAAAATAATAAACTCCCTATATGGATTGTAGGGACATGTTCTTTTGGTAATTATCTGAATCAAAATTGTTTTGCTGAAAAATTATTAAAAAAAGGAGATTCAGCTATTGCTATAATATCAACAACAGGTGGAATATCATACAGTTCTAATTTTTATTTTTTAAAGAAATTTTTTATAGATAATTTAAAAGAATCTTTAAATAATAATATGGACGATAGAATAGGAGATTTATTTTATAATTCTAAAATAAACTTATTTGAATCTTATACCTTACACCTATTTGGAGATCCAGCAATGAGAATCCAAATAGCAAAAACATCAAATAATTTAACAGATAATATTCCTGAGTCAATATTAATTGGTTCAGAAAATTCATTATCAACTAATAACTCTAATTTGAGTACACTTAGAATATTAAACAATGATGATACATCAATCATTAATTACAACTATAGCGGAGAACATTATAATCCAAATGATTCATGTTTTAATGCTCAATATAATTTATCATGCACAGATGAATTTATTTATAACCAAAATGGGGAGAACCTATTTGCAGGGGAATTTTATAATACAATTAATTATACATTACCTTTAGATGCTCTAGAATATAATACAACAAATTTAAAAATACATAATGACCTTAATAATTCCATACAATCAATAAATAATGTTAATTTAGAATTTTTAGATGGAAATCTATCAAATGATAATATTGGTCCAGAAATTACTATGTCTCAAAACGAAAATTTATTAATAAATAATTCAACTATTTATCCTCCTTATAATATTATTATAAATTTGGAAGATAACTTCCCAATAAATATCAGCGGATTAAATTATCACGATATTAGAATATGGATTGATAGCAATCAGAATGAAAGTATAATTTTAAATGACTTATTTATACCAACTTCTAATACAACTGGATATATTAATTATATCATAGATGAAGACTTATTATATCAAGATTATCATACCATCAATATAGAAGCTTGGGATATTTTAAATAATTTCTCTACCATATCATATGGAATAAATATATTTAACAATAAAAATGAAGATATTATATATAATGTTTATAATTTCCCAAATCCATTCAAAGAATCTACATACTTTACTTTTAGTTATATAAATTCTAATCCAATAAATGTAAATATTGACATATATCATTTAAATGGTGAAAAAATAAAGACTATCTCTCAATATTTAGAAATAAGCAATAATCATTTTTATAAAGTTCATTGGGATGGCCTAGATAATCATTCAAGAAAGATATCAAATGGTATATATTTATATGAATTAGAAATTTTAGATAATGATATAACTTTACATAAAAAAATATATAAAATTGCAAAATCAAAATGAAATTTATTTTAGCATCAAAAAGCATACGTAGGAAAGAAATATTAAGTAAAATTAATTTAAAATTTGAAGTTCTTAATTCGCAATTGATTGAAAAAAATATTACTAATAGTTATAAAAACCCAAGTACTTATTGCAAAAAACTTGCTATTATGAAATCTAAATTAATTGCTAAAAAATTTCCAAATCATTATGTAATTGGAGCAGATACAATAGTTGTATTTAAAAATAAAATTTTAAACAAGCCCGCAAATAAAAGAGAAGCTTTAAATTATCTATATTTATTAAGTAACAATAAACATATAGTATATACAGGGGTTGCATTAATTAACTTATCTCAAAATATTAAAAAATCATTTATTGAAAAAACTATAGTATATTTTAATAAGCTAAATAATAATGAAATAAATAATTATGTTACTAAATTTAAACCCTATGATAAAGCTGGAGGATATGCTATTCAAGAATATAGTAATGTATTTGTAAAAAAAATAAATGGATGTTTTTATAATGTAGTTGGCTTTCCATTACCAAAATTTTATAAATTATTAAATAGTGAATTGAAATTAATTAAATAGTTATGTCAGAAGATAAAGAAATATTACCATTTTATTTAGAACTTAAGGAAAAAAGAGAAATTGAAAATTTAGATATTGATAATATCTCTAAAGAAACTAAAATCAATATCAAACATTTAGTAGCAATAGAATCAGGTGATTTTAATATTATACCAACTACATATTTAAGATTATTTATTAAAACTTATGCTCAATATTTAAAACTTGATTATAAACAAATATTAAATAGATATGAATTAGAATCTAATAAAAAAAGTAAGCATATTTTAAAAAAACATAAAAT
>CAYVBB010000063.1:0-7857 GCA_964448515.1 uncultured bacterium
AATGTATCCAGAGTATCAATTTCAGGCCTCCACCCTTTTCCAAAGATTTTTTCTGTACGTTCAATCAATTCTTTAGATGAACCCAATGGCGATGTTCCTTTAGGTTTATATTCAACATCTTCAGGTAAAATCCACGGTAAATAATTCTCTGGTACAGGATGTGGATTACCTTCAGGATCATAAACAATAGGTATAGGAGCTCCCCAATATCTTTGTCTTGAAATTAGCCAGTCTTTTAATTTATAATTTGTATGTTTTTTACCATATTTGTTTTTTTCTAAATATGAAATAATTGTTTCTTTTGATTCTTGAGTAGTTTGACCATTTATGATATCTGAATTTATTGAGTAACCATCTAAAGTGTATATTTGATCTGAGTTATTATTATCTTCATTAGGTTCTACAACTTTAATAATTTCCAAATTATACTTTACTGCAAATTCATAATCTCTTAAATCATGTCCAGGGACAGCCATAATTGCTCCTGTACCATAACCTGTAAGTACATAATCAGCAATCCATATTGGAACTTCTTTTTTATTTATTGGATTTATAGCATATAATCCAGTAAATACGCCACTTTTTGTTTTATTATTATCTAATCTTTCAATCTCACTTTTAAGAGATGTTTTTTTACAATAATCATCTACATCAGATTTGAAATCTTCAGGAATATAAGATTTAACATATTCATGTTCTGGAGATAAAACAAGATAAGTTACACCATATATTGTATCTGCTCGCGTAGTGAATGCTTTAATTTTTTTATCAATATTATTGATTTTAAATTCAATTATTGCACCATTGCTTTTGCCAATCCAATTTTTCTGCATTAATTTAGTTTTGTTTGGCCAATTTACTGATTTAAAATTCAATAATTCATCTGCATAATTAGTGATTTTTAAAAACCATTGTTTTAAAGGCTTTTGAATAACCAATGCTCCAGATCTTTCTGATGTCCCATCAGATAAAACTTGTTCATTAGCTAATACTGTTTGATCAACAGGATCCCAATTAACCATCGCTTCAGACCTATATGCAAGATTATTATTATATAATTGAAGGAACAACCATTGTGTCCATTTATAATAATCTTCATTACATGTAACCACTTCACTATCCCAATCAAACATTGCACCTATTGTCATAAGCTGCTTTCTCATTACAGAAATATTTTTGTTCGTACTTTCTTTTGGATGTATGCCATGTTTAATTGCGAAATTCTCAGCAGGCAATCCAAATGCATCGAAACCTTGAGGTTGAAAAATATTGAAACCATTCATTTTTAAAAAACGAGCAAAAGTATCTACAGGTCCATAATTATACCAATGTCCAATATGGAGTTTATCACCCGATGGATAACTAAACATTGTTAATACATATTTTTTATTTTTATAATTATCTAAATTTGTCTTTAAACTTTTATCTAATGACCACTTCTTCTGCCATTTCAATTCAATCTCTTTTAATAGTATATCATTACTCATATCGTTCAAAAAACTCTATTAAAGAATCAATTTCCTGTTTAGTTCTTTTTTCAGTAAATGCTAATAATAACTTATTGTCTGATTTATCATTAATAGGCTTATCAACTAAAATATTATTTTCTGCAGCTTCTTTTTGAATTTTAGTAGCTGAAATAACAGTTGTAACTACAAATTCCTTAATAAAAGATCTATTATTAGCATATATTTTAAAATTATTTAAATTATTTATTTTATCTGCAGCATACTGACAATTATTATAGCAAATTTTAGCAACTTCTTTTAATGACTCACCAAGTAAAGCAAGATAAATAGTTGAGCGTAAAGCTAACAAACCTTGGTTTGTACATATATTTGATGTTGCTTTATCTCTTCTTATGTGCTGTTCTCTTGTTTGGAGTACCATCGAATATGCATCTTTTCCATCAATATCCTCTGTCCTACCAATTATTCTACCAGGCATTTTTCTAATAAACTTTTTTCTCGAAGCTAAAATACCAATATTAGGTCCACCAAAAGACATATAATTACCTAAAGATTGAGCCTCACCAACATAAATATCACATCCACAGTCACCAGGTGATTTTAATAATGAAATTGATATGGGATCAGATACAACAATAAATAGAGCATTACCTTTTACTTCATTATATTTTTCTAAATCCTCAATAATTCCAAAATAATTGGGTGATTGAACTACAACACAAGCATAATCATCTTCTATTAATTCTAATTTTTCAGTAGTACCATTTTTTGATATTTCTATAAAATCAATCTCAATACCAATAGGGTCTAAATATGTTTTTAAAACATCTACATATGATGGATGAACACTTTTAGATAGTAATATCTTTTTATTCTTAGTAATTGATATTGACATTGAGCAAGCTTCAGCTAAAGATGAAGCACCATCATATAATGAGGCATTTGAAACCTCCATCCCTGAAAGTGAGCATATCATTGATTGAAATTCATATAAATATTGTAATGTACCCTGTGCTACCTCAGCCTGATATGGTGTGTATGCAGTATAATATTCAGATCTACTTGACAATGTATCAACAATTTTTGGAACATAATGATCGTAACTACCTCCTCCCATAAAAAATAGTGAATTTGAGGAGTTTAAGTTTTTACCTGCTACAATATTAAAATAATTTGTTATTTCTTGTTCAGACAATGCATCTTTTATGGATAAATCGTTTATATTGTATTTAAACTTATTTGGTATTATTTTAAATAAATCATCAATACTTTTGATTGAAAGTTTTTCAAGCATTTCTTCTAATTGTGATTTTGTTATAGAAATATTAGACATTAATTAACTCATTATACTTATTTTCATTTAATAAACTATCTTTTTCACTTTGATCATTGATCTTAATTTTAATAATCCATCCTTCATTAAACGGCTTAGAATTAATTAATTCCGGTTCATCTTCGATATTATCATTAACAGATATTACTTCTCCTGAAATTGGCATAAATAAATCTGCAACAGTTTTAACTGCTTCAATAGTTCCAAAAACATCACCTTTACTAAATGTATCACCTATTTCAGGAAGCTCAACAAAAATAATATCACCTAATTCACTTTGAGCAAAATTTGTTATGCCAATTTTTGCTTCATTACCATCGATATCTAACCATTCATGATCTTTTGTAAATAATAAATTTGATTGATTAATCATTTTCCATCTCCTTATAGTGGAAAGTATTTAAAAAGTTTGTATTATAATTTCCAGATACAAAATTGCTATCTGCAAGTATTTGCTTTTGAAATGGTATAGTAGTTTTAATTCCCTCGATAACACATTCATCAAGAACACCAATCATTTTATTTATAGCTTCATTCCTAGATGATGCATGAACAATTATTTTTGCAATCATAGAATCATAATTTGGAGGTATTTTATATCCTGCATATATATGTGTGTCTACTCTAACTCCATTTCCACCAGGTAAATGTAAACTAGTAATTTCACCAGGAGATGGCATAAAATTTTTAGCTGGATTTTCTGCATTTATTCTACATTCGATAGAATGACCTCTTGGTTTTAATTTATCAAGCCATTCTGGTAAAACTAACCCAGCATGACAAAGAATTTGATTTTTTACTATATCAAAATTTGTGACCATTTCAGTAATAGGATGTTCAACTTGAATCCTAGTATTCATTTCCATAAAATAGAATTTATTCGTATCTATATCATATAAATATTCAATAGTTCCAACACCTACATATCCAACTTCTTTAGCAATTTTAACTGACATATCTGACATTTGTTTTCTCATTTCATCAGTTAGTAATGCTGAGGGAGCTTCTTCAATAACTTTTTGATGTCGTCTTTGTACTGAACATTCTCTATCTAGCAAAGAATAAACATTTCCATGAGTATCAGAAATTATTTGTATTTCTATATGTTTTGGTGAAATAAGAAATTTTTCAACATAAACATTTGTATCATTAAATGAAATTTTAGCCTCAGATTGAGCAGTATCAAAAGCATTTTTGAATTCTAAAGGGTCATTTACAATCCGCATTCCCCTACCACCTCCACCAGAAGAAGCTTTTATTATAACAGGAAAACCAAGTTCATTTGCAATACTAAGACCTTTATCAGAATTTTCAACTATACCAATAGATCCAGGTATAATTGGAATGTTTAATTTTCGCATTGTTTCTCTTGCTGTAGCCTTATCACCCATAATTGAAATAATATCTGACGTTGGACCAATAAATGTTAAATTGTTATCGACACAAATTGTTGAAAAGTCAGCATTTTCAGATAAAAAGCCATAACCAGGATGAATAGAATCGGCATTTGTTAATTCTGCAGCTGATAAAATAGCGGGTATACTTAAATAACTTTTTGAGGAATCTGCTGGACCTATACAAATAGCTTCATCTGCAAATTTTGTATGTAAAGATAATTTATCTACATCTGAATACACAGCTACAGTATTTATACCAATTTCTTTACATGCACGAATAATTCTTAATGCTATCTCACCTCGATTAGCTACTAATACTTTTTTAAACATTATTTTTTGATAAATTTAAATAAAGGTTGTCCAAATTCAACAGGCTGCCCATCTTTTACTAATATTTCAGTTATTTCACCAGAGTAATCTGATTCAATTGTATTAAAAATTTTCATCGCCTCAATGATACAAATAGATTGTCCTTCTTCAATTGTATCACCAACATTAATAAACGCAGGCTCACCTGGTTTAGGAGATTCATAAAAAGTACCAACAAGTGGTGCATTTATTTTTTCATCATTGTCATCTACAGTATCTGCAATCTCAACCTGCTCCTCTTGTTGATCATCTTTATTTTTTTGATCTAAAGGTATATTAATATGCTCGGTTTTATTTTCATTTCTTTTATTTATAAATTGAGTTTCCTGAGTTTCTATATTTTTTCTTAATCTTATCTTTTGAGCACCCCAAAATGAAGAAATCTCTATTTCATTAATATCTGAATCTTTAATAGCATCAATAAGTTTAGAAATTTTATTTTTCAATCTCATTTGACTCTTTCAATATATTTTTTTTCTCTAGTATCAACTCTAATAATTTCACCTTCTTGAACAAAAAGAGGGACATTTATTACTGCACCTGTAATTAATTTAGCTGGTTTAGTACCTCCTTGAGCTGTATTTCCTTTTTCACCAGGATCAGTTTCAATAATCTTCACTTTCATATGTGATGGAATTCTTATTTCAACAGGGTTTGCATTAGGATCAAACGTTATAGTTACTGGAGTATTTTCAGCTAAAAAATCTGATATATCTTTTTCAATAAATGATGATTGAATAGAAATTTGCTCATATGTTTCTTGATCCATAAAATAATAAAAATCACTATCAGAATAAATAAAATTATAATCTTTTGCTTCAATTCTAATAATTTCAATTTTATGTCCTGCTCTAAATGTTTCATCAACAACTTGACCGGTCTTTATATTTTTTAGCTTTGTTCTTACAAAAGCACCACCTTTACCAGGTTTAACATGTTGAAACTCAACAATTTTCCATAAATTATTTTTATGATTAATTATTAGACCATTTTTAAAATCTGATGTACTTGCCATAATAACCTATAATATGTTTTAATTATCAATAATGCAACTATAATAATATAAAATGATTATAGAGAATTAAACTAAAAGAAATCTATAAAATTTTAATGTTATTTATTTAACAAATTTTGAATGGTGTCGGAATGTTTATTCAACTCATCTAATTCATATTTTACTGATGGTACTAAATCATCACTAGGATATTTAGATAAAAATTGATTATATAGTTCCGTTGCAACAGTATAGGATTGAATATAATTACTATTTATATATGCTTTAGTAAACAATGATCTTTTAGCTAAATCTGATTCTGGATAATCCCAAAGAATTTTATTTAAAAACTCAATTGTTATATCATAATTTTTATTTTTATTTAAATTAATTTCAGAAATTAAAAATAAAGATTTAGTAATATAAGTATTATTATTACTTGAATTAACTATTGAATGTAATTCGACTAAACAGTTATTATAATCTTGTTTATTATATAAATCCTGTGCGTTATTCCATTTATTTAAATCTTCATCATTATTACATGAAAAAACTAACAAAATAAATGAATATATAATGACTCTTAATATCATTACTTCTTCTCTTCTTCAACAACCTCATAATCAGCATCTTTTACCTCAGTATCTTTTTTTGATTTCTGATTACCTGATGTCTTTTGATTATTACTTTGTTGACTTTCCTGAGACTCTTGATACATTTTTTGAGATATTTTTTGAAATTCCTGATTTAAATCTTCTAATGATTTTTTGATTAATTCAACATCTCCAGTTTCTTTATCTTTTTTAAGTTTTTTTAATTTTTTATCAATTGTTGAATATTCTTCTTTTGATAATTTATCTTTAAGTTCTTTTAATTGAGTATCTAATTGATGAATTGTCTGATCAGCATTATTTATGGTATCTACACGTTCTTTATTTTTAGCATCTTCTTCTTTATGCTTCTCGGCATCCCTTTTCATTTTTTCTATTTCATCCTCACTTAATCCACTAGATGCTTCTATGCGTATTGATTGCTCTTTACCCGTAGCCTTATCGTTTGCTGAAACATTTAATATACCATTTGCATCAATGTCAAAGGTTACTTCAATTTGAGGAACACCTCTTTGAGCTGAGGGGATACCTTCAAGATGGAATCTACCTAAAGATTTATTTCCCGAAGCCATTTCTCTTTCACCTTGTAATATATGTATTTCAACTGCTGTTTGATTATCTGCTGCAGTAGAAAAAATCTGACTTTTTTTAGCCGGAATAGTTGAGTTAGCTTCAATGAGCTTTGTTGCAACCCCTCCTAAAGTTTCAATACCTAGAGATAATGGAGTAACATCCAATAATAAAACATCTTCAACATCACCAGCTAAAACACCACCCTGAATAGCTGCACCTAAAGCTACAACCTCATCAGGATTAACACCTTTACTTGGCTCTTTTCCGAATATCTTATTAACTGTATCTTGCACAAGAGGAATTCTAGTTGACCCACCAACTAAAATAACTTCATTAATCTCAGAATTGCTTAATTTTGAATCTTTCAAAGCATCTTTGCATGGTTTTATCATTTTATCAACTGTAGACTTTATCAATGATTCAAATTTAGCTCTTGTTAAGTTTACTAAAAGATTCTTTGGTCCAGAATCATCTGAAGCTATAAATGGTAGATTTATCTCAGTTTGTTTAGAAGAAGATAATTCACATTTTGCCTTTTCTGAAGCTTCTTTAAGTCTTTGAATAGCCATAGAATCATTAGATAAATCATAATTTTCAGTATTTTTAAATTCATTAATTAACCATTCAACTAGAATATCATCAAAATCATCGCCACCCAGCATTGTATCACCATTTGTTGATTTTACTTCAAATACACCATCTCCTAATTCTAAAATAGATATATCAAACGTACCACCACCCAGATCAAAAACAGCAATTTTTCTATCACCTTGTTTATCTAAACCATAAGCTAGTGCCGCAGCAGTCGGTTCATTTATAATTCTTTTTACATTTAAACCTGCTATAACACCTGCATCTTTTGTTGCCTGTCTTTGGGAAACAATAAAATAAGCAGGGACAGTAATTACTGCATCTGTAACTTTTTCACCCAAATAATCTTCTGCAGTTTTTTTAATATTCTGTAAAACCATAGCACTGACTTGAGGAGGAGCATATTCAGAGCTATCTACTTTAATATTTACTGAATCATTTTTTCCTTTAGAAATTTCATATGGATATTTTTTATTTTCACTTATAACTTCATTATAAGATCTACCAATAAATCTTTTTG
>CAYVBB010000064.1:0-7826 GCA_964448515.1 uncultured bacterium
CCAGTTTTCCTCTTGTATTTGGTCTCAATAGTTTGAATTTAGTAATTCCATAAATATGTCCAGTTTTTAAATGAACATCTATGCTTTGAATGATTGAATTATCTTTTAAAGATATGTGATCTTTCTCATCACCATTATGACGAACTCTTGCTTCAAAGTTACATTCTAAGTCGTTTTCGAAATTTACCTTGACTGTTGCATCAAATCTATTTTTATATTTTTCTGGAACCCATCTAAAATTTCCAATTAAAATATTGATGCTGTTTACTGTCCATTTTTTATTATTTTTTAGTTTTACTTCAATATTATTAATTTTCAAGTTATCAAGTTTTTTTAAAGTATCTTGGTTAATTTTATTTTTACAATAAGGAGCTATTGAATAATTAATATCTGATGTAGTTTCCGCTAAAGAAATAAGAGGTTTCAAAAATAAAAAAATAAAGGAAAAAAAAACAATAAAATTTTTTTTCATAGAATTAAACAAAATTAATATTAATTTTATTTATCCCTTTTGCCCCTTCTATCTTCTTTTTAAATGATTGAAGTTGATTTTTATCTTCAAAGTTAAGTCTATACACAACTTCATTTGCAACTTCATCGTTAAAAGAGCTTGCTAAATTATTGCTAGTTTCAATCAAATCAATTTTTTCCTTAGCATAAACTTCCATAAAATTGACAGCTATACCTTCGTTAAATGAAACATTATAAAATGATCTTCCGTATTTTTGAAAAACTTTTTGAGCTATTTTTACTAAAAATATTATTGCAACAGTACATAAAATAAGTTGGATTGCCCATTTTGTCCTTACACTTGTTGCTATTCCTATTGTTATTAAGTCAAAATACATAATCAGTTCTAAGGCGCTTTTTACTGGATGTCTAAAACGAACAATTGATAACGCTCCTATCATTCCGAGCGATAAGGCGATATTACCTGTGATGGTTTTTGTAATAACATATGTAATTAATGGCAATGCAAATATTGAATATGATGTAGAACAATTTAATTTTTATCCACAATCTATAAGTAATTTAGATTCATATGCTTCTGCTGGAGAAAATATTGGTGAATATGAAGGTGTTAGAGAAGTGCTTCCTTTTATTGTAAAGAGTGAATATGGACAAGGTATACAGGGAGTACCTGTGCAATTTGAACTTTTTGAACAAAGTAGAAATAGTAATGGTTCATTAAGTACTGCCTTAACTTATACATGTTGTAGTAGTAGTTCTAATGATGAAGGGACAAGTGATGATGGTGGTACAGCTGGAGGCACTGATGGTGGTGATGATAGTGGTACAAATGATGATAGTTCTAATGCATCAGGAGATACCTTATATGATTGGAACGGGGATGGAAGTGCAACTATTGATGAGAATATGGGAATTGCAACCGTTATATATAATAATTCAGTTACAGGTGCAACAGATAATGTAAGAGCATTCATTCTAGATCCACAAAATCAAACTCAATATATTGATGCAAATGGAATAGCACAAGGTGGTTTTGAAGAATTTTCTATACAAACTAAATATGCTGATGAATTAGCCCAGTCTGTCCTATTAAATACAATTCCTTCAAGTTTAAACTTTGGTGATAGCTCTACAACAGTGGGTGATGATGGAGGAACTGGAGGCACAACAACAGGTGGTGCTACTGATGACACAGCAAATCAAGATAACTGCGCTAAAGTTTATGCAATTGCATTTAATGAGTATGGTGGTGTTCTTAATGGAGTACCTGTTAATTTTTCATTAAATGATATTACAGATTCTCAATATGGTATTTTAACTGAATATTATGCTGTTACAGACTCTATCGATGTTGCTCCTTATATAGCAGCAGAAACTTCATTCTGTACTTTTGAAAATACTGCAATAAATTTAGAACAAGATATAAATATACAGATAAATGCAACCTTATCTAATAATGAAAGTATAACAATCAATCCAACAAATATTACTTTGACACAAAACAGTAGTAGTCTTGGTATGGTTTCAAATATAGAATACACTCAACTTCCAAATAATTCTATTGAAACATCAACAGTAAGTGTCACCGTTACTGATAATGATGGCTATGTCATTGAAAATACATTAGTACAATTTGAAAGCTTAGCTGAAGATGAAAATGGTGAATTAACTGAATCTATTGGAAGTTTTGATCCAACATATTCTTTTACTGATGTTTCAGGTACAGCTTCTTCAATTTTTAACATGGGAAATGATGTCGGCCTTGCAACAATAATCACATCTGTTCCTGAATATAACCTATCAGATACATCTTATGTTTCTATAACAGCTTCTGAAGCTGAATATATTCAAATTCTACAGCCATACCCCAATGAAATTACAGTTTCTGGTGGTGGTGGTCTTGAATCAACTGAATTAACAGTAGAAGTTAAAGATGGTAATGGTAACTTGGTTTCTGAGCCATATTTAATTTATTTTGAATTAGGAGATAATACTCCAAATGGTACCTTTGTTAATGTTGAAGGCCAAAGCTATGGTTGTATTGAATCAAGTAATGGGACTGGTTCTGTAACTTTAAATTCTGGGACTCAGCCTGGTTCTATCCCTGTACATGTTGAATTATTTAATTTAGGTATTCCTGAAGAACCATGTGCGAGTATTAATGGAACCCCTTTAGATGTACAACCTGATATTGGTGCTGAATTATGTGCTTCAATATATACTAATAGAAATAACGGTTTATATGATGAATGTGAACTTGCATTTTTTGATGCAATACCTGTTACTGTTGTGACTGGAGCTCCTCACTCTGGAGAAATTAATTTCAGCTATGTAGATATCGCTCCAATTGGTGGAGGTTTATACCAAGTTCCTTTATCTGTTCAACTTGAAGATGAATGGGCAAACCCTGTCCAAGACTCTACAAATGTATACATATGGGTTGAAGGATTTGCTCGTTCCTTTGATAATTCCACAGATTATCCAAATGAAGGAGCTATAACTGATACTGTTAAATGGGGAGTTGAAATTGATGGAAGTATTGATATTAGAGATAGTTTAAGATATGTTCTTCAAAGACCAGATCAATTTAGTCTAGGACAAAATCCAAATGAAATGAATTCAAATATTATTAATAATTCTTGTCAATGCTATAAAAGTCAACTTTTAAATGAATGTAGCACTGATGGTATTATTACTGACTGTATTTGGGAAGTAATACCAAATGAACCTGGTTCTGTCGTTGGTGAAGCAAAAACTGGAATGCTTTCACCTGATAATGCATATGTTCCTGGAGTTGCATGGTCTTATGTATATTTTGGTACAGGTGACATGTTTGAAAGAGTTATAATTAAAGCATTAACCTATGATGCAAATGGTAATATTTTATTAATTGACAGTAGAGTGAATCATCAAAATAGACCTCTTACTCTTCCCTTCTGGCCAGGGACAGTAAATGTTAGCTCAGCTATAGATGCTTGGGACTTTGGAGTACAGGGCGCTGGTTCAGAATGTTATGAACCAGATTGGGTTAACGATGGTACTTTAGGAGATGAATCTGGAAGCACATTATCTTTTCCTAATGAGGGAGTTGCTATCATAGCTTCAATAACTGATTACTATCAATATCCAGTAAGTGGAGGAACTATTTTACTTGATGCTGATTTTTCAACACCAGATGAAGGTTCTTATAATTACTGTGATGTTGGTGAAGCAGAAGAAGACTATGAAGATTGTTTTATTCCTAGTGGCCAATCTCAAAATGCATGTACTAATACCAATGCTGTTAACATAGATGATTCAGATACATCAGCTAATGCTCATGATTGGATTGCTTGTGATCCAATAGATTCTGATGGTGATGGAATCACAGGTGATTGTAATATAGATGACTTTGATAATCAATGTAGTCTATGTGTTGGTAATGGTGGCGTATGGACACCTGATAATGATGATGCGATACCAGGATCATTTGATGATAATCAAACTGTTTGTAAAACAAATGGGAATGGTCAATGTTTCTGGATAATTCATTATAATGAAAATGTTATTCCTAGACAGGAGAATAATGGACAATTTACATATCAAGATAGAATATCTACAATTATAACCACTCTTCAAAACCCAATTCAAACTGCTAGTGAGAGTATTGATATTATTTTAGAAAAAAATCCTTAAAATTTATAAATGGAGATATATTTAGATGGAAAATTTTAACCCACAATTTCAAAAGATAGGTGATATACTTGTTCATCAGAAGATAATTACATCTGAACAGCTCGAGAATGCTTTAACTGAACAAAAATCAACAAAAGATAAACTTGGGAATACTCTTATTACTCAAGGTACAATTACTGAAGAAGAGTTAGTAAATGCTTATTCTATGCAATGCGGACACCGTTCAATTACAAAAGATGAAATGTTAAAAATTGATCAATCTATAGTTTCCTTACTTCCTGAAGATTTTGCTAAAGAAAACAATGTTCTTGCTTTGAGTAAAAAAGATAATTATTTAGCAATAGCAATGGAAGATCCTGAAGATTTATCAACTCTTGACTCAATAAGAAAATTAACCAATTTAAGTCCAGAAATTCTAGTAGCTGGTAGAAGTTCAATTAAAGATGCACTTGAAAGTTTATATGATAAAGTTAAAAAAAGTGGTGAAGTAGATGGAGATGAACTTGATTTAGGATCAGAGAATGTATCAGCTGAAGATGCTCCATTTGTTAAATTAGTTAATTTGATGTTAACTGAAGCAATCAAAGAAGGTTCAACAGATGTTCATATTGAGCCAGGAAGAGATACTGTTAATGTACGAATTAGGATTGATGGTGTCCTTGTAACTATCATGTCTCCACCAATTAATTCTCTCAATGGTATGGTAACAAGAATTAAAATACTATCTAAACTTAATATAGCAGAGCACAGATTACCTCAAGATGGTAGAATGAAAATTAAAACAGATTCAAAAGAAATAGATGTAAGGGTTTCAATTCTTCCAACTGTACATGGAGAAAAAGTTGTATTAAGATTACTTGGAAGTGGAGGAAAAACCTTAACTTTAACAAATTTAGGTTTTCCTGATGATAAATTAAAAGTATTTAGAAAATGGATAAATCAACCATATGGCATGGTAATTATATCAGGTCCAACAGGAAGTGGTAAATCAACAACACTCTATGCTTCCTTAATGGAAATTCAGAATGAAGGAATAAATATTACAACAGTTGAAGATCCTGTTGAATATCAAATTCCAGGAATTAATCAAGTTCAAATGCATGATGATATTGGATTAAACTTTTCATCTTCTTTAAGATCAATCCTTAGACAAGACCCAGATGTATTATTAATTGGTGAGATTCGTGATGAAGAAACAGCAGATATAGCTGTTAAGTTTGCATTAACTGGACATTTAGTATTTTCAACAGTACATGCAAATGATGCTCCTTCTACAATTGCAAGATTATTAGATTTAGGTATCCCTCCATTTTTATTAGGTTCATCTCTAAACTTAATTATGGCGCAACGATTAATTAGGACAATAGATGAAAATGAAAAAGAAGAATATACACCAAATAAAAATGAAATTGATAGAATTGGACTCTCAAATGAGAAAAATTTAAAATATTATAAGGGAAAACCTTCTGCATCAAATCATAATACTGGCTATAAAGGTAGGACCGCAATTCATGAAATACTAGAAGTAACAACAGATATTCGACAATTGATATATGATAATGCAAGTCAATTAGAAATGAGAAAACTAGCTATTGAAAATGGAATGACACCTCTAAGAGAAGCAGGATTAGAAAAAATAAAAAATGGATCAACTACTATTGAAGAAATTTTGAGAGCAACAGTTGAAGAAAATTAATGCCTAATTTTGATTATATAATTAGAAATGAATCTGGTGCAAGAAAGACAGGTTCAATTAAGGCTGACAACTATAATCAAGCTGTTGAAAAACTACAAAGTGATAAAAATACAGTTGTTAAGCTAACAGAATCTGATACTTCATTTGATTTTATAAAACCTTTTATAAATAGATTAGCACTTGAAATAGAAAAATTTAAGAATAAAGTTCCTATAACAATTCTTGTTTTTTTTACAAGACAGTTATCAACTATGTTTTCATCAGGATTAACAATTGAGCGTGCCCTTCATTTTTTAACACAGGAAGAAAAAAATAAAAAATTTAAAAAAGCTTTAGATAAAATAGAAAATGATGTTAAAAAAGGTTTATTATTATCTGATGCGCTTGAAAGACATCCAGGAATTTTCTCAAATTTGTATATTTCTTTAGTTAGAGCAGGAGAAGTAAGTGGTAAACTATCAGAAACTCTTCAGGAATTATCAAGCTATCTTGAAACAGTTGAAGATACCCAAAGACGTGTTAAATCAGCTATGTACTACCCAGTATTTATATTAATTTTTCTTACATGTATTCTATTTGGAATTTTTTATTTCTTAATTCCACAATTTTCTACTGTTTATGAACAATTAGGTAGTGAACTACCTTATTATACAATCCTATTTGTAAACTTTTCAGTGTGGTTAAAAAATAACATTACAAGCCTTTTTCTTACAATCCTATTATCGATAATCTCTATATGGTTTATTACTCTTACAGATTATGGTAGATTAATAAGAGATAAAATATTATTAAAACTTCCAATTTTTGGTAATCTAATTCAACAAAATATTTTAAGCAAATTTGGTAAAACTTTTGGAATTTTAATTAGTGCTGGAGTTTCGGTAATGGATTCTATGGATTTACTTATAAAAATTGTAGATAACAGAGTATATGAATTAGCTCTTATTGATGCTAAAAAAGAAATAGAAAATGGTATAAGCATATCTCAAGCACTTAAACAAACTGATATATTTCCACCTATATTTATCCAACTCTTAATTACAGGTGAAGAAACTGGAGAAATTGATAATTTAGCTTTAAAAGCATCTGAATTTTATAGCAAGCAAGTTTCGGCAATTGTTGATAGATTAACATCACTAATTGAACCAATATTGATAGTAACTGTTGGTGCTGTAATTGGAATAGTTTTAGTTGTTACTTATCTACCTATTTTCAATTTTGGTTCTGCTTTAGCTGGATAACTTAAATTATATGTTATATTCATATTATTTTATTATAGGAACAATATTTGGTAGTTTTTTAAATGTGGTTATTTATAGAATTCCTAATCAACTATCTATTATAAAGCCACGATCTCATTGTCCAAAATGTAAGAAAATGATTCCATTTTATAGAAATATACCTATAATTTCATTTTTAATACAAAAAGGTAAATGTAATCAATGTAATAAATCAATTTCTTTTATCTATCCATTAACAGAATTTATAATAGGCATTATTTTTTTAATTGGATTTCATTATTTCCAATATGTGGAATTCATATCATTTATTCTAGTTTCTAGCTTATTATATGCAATATCTATAATTGATTATAAATATTACATAATACCTCTAGAATTATCTTTTTTTACTTTATTAGCATTATTGCCTAATATGATATTTTCTAGTAACCCTTTATACTACATTTATGGTCTATTAGTAGGTTTGGGCTATTTATTATTTATATATACAGTAACATGGGTTATAACAAAAAAAGAACCTCTTGGATTAGGAGATATACAATTAATTGCACTATTAGGATTATGGTTAGGGCCTCTTAAAATATTAATAACAATTTTTTTATCTGCATGTATTGGAATATTCTATTGGATAATACTATATTTTATAAAAGGACATGAAAAAAACAGAAAATTACCATTTGGTACATTTTTATCCTTATCAGCTATTATCATTTATTTAACTAAATTAATTTTTGTTTTGTTTT
>CAYVBB010000065.1:0-6592 GCA_964448515.1 uncultured bacterium
AAGTTTGAATCAGGTAAAGCAAATATTTTAATTGGAACCCAGATGATTGCAAAAGGTATAGATTTTAAAAATGTTGCTCTTGTTGGTATATTAAATTCTGATATTGGTCTCTATGCTACTGACTATAGAGCAGGTGAACGTATTTTTCAACTTATTTATCAATTAATTGGTAGAGCAGGAAGACACCTAAATAAAAGTACAGCAGTTATTCAATCATTTAATACTTCAGATATACATGTTAAATATGCTTGTCAATTGAATATTGAAAAAATGTATAATCATATTTTATCTGAAAGAAAACAATTATTTTATCCCCCTTATAGTAGATTAATTAGAATTTTAGTTTCGGGAGAAAATAAGGAGTCAGTTAAAAAACGAATAGATTTATTACATAAGAAACTGCAAATTAATAAGAATTTAACTGTTCTAGGACCCTCTTTAGCGCCTATAGAAAAAATAAATAAAAAATGGAGATATCATATTTTAATTAAAAGTGATAAAAAATATTGGCAGGAATTATATAATTGGATGAATAAATATTTAATGAATAATATTTATCATTCTACAGAAATAATAAAATTTGATGTTGACCCTATATCTTTATTATAATACATTTAATTAATGAATAAAAATTATTTAATATTAATCATAGCTATAATGAGCTTACTATTTAGTCAATCTGAATATCAAATTTTAGATATACCAAAAAATTCATTTCAAGTTAGCGCTAATAATGGATTATATACAACAAGCCGAATATTTATGAAACCTAATTATAAATATGAATTTAGTATTATTAAATACCCTGCAGACATTGGATTATATAGCATACAATATAATAATTTATCATTTTCAATATTAGATTATGGACAATTTGATGATAGTTTGAATAATAATATTATTAATACATTCTATTCTCATGAATTATTACTTGATTATTTTATGCTAAAAGAAGTAGAAAATATTGGAATTTTTGGTCTGTCTATTGGTGGATTTTATAGTCAAATAGAAGAATATAAATCATATGGGCTTTGCATGAATTTTGCTTATAAAAAAGAGTTTAATAAATTAATTACTAGTATATCTATAGAAGATTTTGGCATTATATTTTCAGATTATACTTATTATGAATTAAGACTCCCTTTAAAATATCGTGGCAGTTTTATATATAATTTTATGAATATCAATTTAGGATATGATATTATTTATTCTAAGATTAATAGAGATTATCAGCATATACTTAATATTGGAATTAAATTAAATGAAAATATAAAATTACAATTTAGTAATAGTAATTATAATTCAAATATGGCAATTGATTCATATGATTATAATTTTCTTTCAGGCTTAGGGTTGGGCACAAATATTAATTTAGATAAAATTAGTTTAGGTTGCAGTGTTTTGAACTTGGGCGCATCCGGTTTGCTTTATTCAATAACATTTAAATATGCTGGCCTCTAGAGTATATTATATTTTTCACCAACTAGTTTAAATACCTCTAAAGCTTTAACTAATTGTTCCATTGTATGCGCTGCGCTTAATTGTACTCTTATTCGTGCCTCTCCTTTAGGTACAACAGGATATGAAAATCCAATTACATAAATTCCTTTTTCTAACATGTCTTCTGCAATATTTTGAGCTAGTTTTGCATCACCTAGCATAACTGGCACTATTGGATGGTCTCCCTTTTTAATAGTGTATCCAAGTTCTTGAATTTTTAATCTAAAAAATTGTGTGTTGCGATTTAATCTATCTCTTAAATTTGAAGAATTAGAAAGTATATCAATTGTTTTTATTGCTGTGTATGCAATTACTGGAGGAATGGTATTACTAAATAAATAAGGCCTAGACCTTTGTCTTAATAAATCAATTATTTCATAAGAAGAACTTGTAAATCCACCCGATGCACCTCCTAATGCTTTACCAAAAGTTGATGTAATAATATCTACTTTATCTATGACATTACAATACTCTATTGACCCTTTCCCATTGCTACCTAGAAAGCCAGTTGCATGTGAATCATCAACATGAACTAATGCATCATATTTTTTAGCTAAATTGCATATTTTATCTAATTTTGCAATGGTGCCATCCATTGAAAACACTCCATCTGTAGTAATTAATCTATTGTTAAAAGATTGAGTATCTTTTAAAATATTTTCTAGTTCTTCCATATTAGAATTTGCATATCTATAGCGCTTAGCTTTGCATAATCGCACTCCATCAATTATAGATGCATGATTTAATTGATCTGAAATAATAACATCATTTTCATTAAGTAGTGTTTCAAATAATCCCCCATTAGCGTCAAAACATGAAGAATATAAAATTGTATCATCCTGATGGAGAAAAGTAGATATTGATTTTTCTAAATCTTTATGTACAGTTTGTGTACCACAAATAAATCTTACTGAACTAAGACCAAATCCATATTTATCTATACCTTCTTTTGCATAGTCTTTTAATTTTTTACTATTTGATAGCCCTAAATAATTATTTGCACAAAAATTTAATACTTTTTTACTAGATGTAATAATTTCAGAGTCTTGCTCGGAATCTATTATTCGTTCATTTTTATACAAACCTTCTTTTTTGATTTTCTTAATAACTATTTGTATGTTTTTATTTAAATTTTTCATATTTATAGTTTCAAACTAGGAATTAGATATTTTGAAAACGCATCATCTAAATTATATTTTGGCTGCCAATCCCAATCTTTTTTAGATTGAGTGTCATCTATATATCTAGGCCAAGTATTTATTATTGATTGGCGCATTTGATTTATTTTATATGTTAATTTAAAATTAATATTTAGATTGTTTATTTTATTATAAACCTCTTTAATAGATGGGCTGAATGCAGTAATGCTATATACATTTCTACTCAAATTTTTCTTACTTATATTCATTAAATTAATTATAGCATTAATTGCATCCGGCATAATGATAAATGGTAACAAGCTATCTTCATTTACAAAACATTCATAATCTAAGCCCTTTAATCCATTGTGAATCATTTCTGGGATATAATCACTAGTTCCTCCAGAGGGGACAGAGTTAGCACTAATAATTCCAGGAAAGCGGATAGCCCTAAAATCAATTTTACTATTTAAATAATTTCCATAGCTATCATATGCTGTACCTAAATTTTCACAAAATAGCTTATGTTGCCCATATACTGTCTTAGGGTTACAAAACATATTTTCTGAAATTTTTTCATTAGTTGGCTTGCTATAGCCATGTACTGCAATTGAACTTGGGAAAAAAAATTTGATTTGTGTATTATATTTTAAATATTGTTGCAATGCCATCTCAAACATATTCATAGTTCCAATGACATTTACTTTATATGCAAGCTCTGGATCTAGCGCTGCTTTAGAACTAAGAATTGCAGCTAAATGATAAATTTCTTTTATATTGTATTTGTTACATAAAGAGTCTAGCAGATTAGTATCTAATATATCTCCTCTAATAAATTCTAGATTATCTTGAATTTCATCTAAATTGTTTAAATCGATACAAATAATTTTATTTTTTCTTTTTAGAGAAAAATAATTTATTAGATTTTGACCTATCTCTCCTGAGGATCCTGTTATGATTATTGCAGAATTATCCATATATTTTATAGTAATTTTTCATAATAATTGATTGAGTAAATTAATGCAAAATAATAAAATATATTATTCTATTTTATTTTTATTTGTTTTTGCCTGTGCAGATAATTCTAATCCACTAATTCCTAATAATCCTAATGAAGAGATAACTTTAGATATATTGACATGGAATATTGAACATTATCCAAAGAATAGCTTAACCAATTACTATTTGGTTGAGCTTATTGATTCTCTTAATGTTGATATTATTGCTTTGCAAGAAATAGAAAATTCAAATTCTCTTAATGAATTAGCTAATGAACTTCCAAATTGGGATCCAATTATTGGGCCATCACATTATGGGCAACGTAATGCTTACTTAATCAATACTGAATCTATAAATTATATTAATGACTACGAAATTTTAACTAATATTACAAATGAACCATTTACGAAATTTCCATTTGTTTTAGAATTTTCCTTTTTAGACACAGAATTTATAATAATTAACAACCATTTTAAGTGCTGTGGTGATGGTTCTATTGATTATGGTAATTATAATGATGAAGAATATAGGAGGCTGTATGCTATCCAACTTATTAAAAATTATTTAGATGAAAATCATCATTCTGATAATGTTATTGTTCTTGGAGATTTAAATGATGAACTCATTGATAATGAAAATGTTTTTGAGTTAGTCCTCGATGATTATGAAAATTATTTATTTACAGATTATGAAATTGCTCTAGGGTCAGAAGAATTTTGGTCATTCCCAAGCTGGCCAAGTCATTTAGATCATATTTGGATTACAAATGAATTATTTCCTAATCATGTAAATACGGAAACAATTTTAATAGAAAATTATTTAGAAAATGGTTTAAGTGCTTATGAGCAATATATTTCTGATCATAGACCTGTTTTATTACAACTATCTATCCAGCCACAAGGGGAGTGAGTTTTTTAAAAATATCTTATCTGCTTCATGAGTTAATAAATCTAACGCTTCATCTACGCTAACCCATTTTGCTTCCGGATTATTAGGATCAATAGGTACTAATTTATTTTCATTAGATTTAAATAAAAATATAGCAATATTTTTATATTCACTTTTATCATCATTGCCATCTAATCCAATACGATAACGTCCATATTGCCCTAAAGACTTAATATACTTAGGTGTATCCAATCCTGTTTCTTCATATATTTCTCTTATTGCTGCTTCTAAAATTGTTTCACCTTCATCAACATGTCCCTTTGGCAATGACCATGAATCATGGTTTTGATTAACTATAATGATTTGGTTCTTATCATTATATATTAAACCACCCGCACATTGAGTTTGTCGTGTTGTATTCATAATTATTTACTTGACTATATATTCTATAATTTTTTTGGCGATTCTATCTTTTCTATCTAATGGGATTTCATGCTTTGTGCCATCTTTAGAAAATATAAAGACATGATTGGTATTGCAATCAAAACCTGCCCCTTCTTCATTTGCATAATTTAAAATTACATAATCTAGTCCTTTGCTATGTAATTTTTTAATGGCTGATTTCTCACCATCATTTGTTTCTAAAGCAAATCCAACAATCTTAGTTTGAGGAGACTTTTTAATATTATTAATTATATCAGGATTTTTCTCCAATGATAAATTCAAATTATTATCAGTGCTTTTAATTTTTAGTTTACTTTCATTTGCGACTTTATAGTCAGCAATAGCAGCGGCCATAAAAATATAATCATAATCTTTAGATTTTAATACTTTATGGATTTGTGATTCCATATCAGTGGCTGTAAAAATTTTATGTGTTGTGACTTGTGGGATATCAGATAAATTAACAGGGCCAGTTATTATATCAACTTTTGCTCCAAAGTCTCTAGCTACTTTTGCTAATGCATAGCCCATTTTTCCACTTGAACGATTAGAAATATATCTAACTGGATCTATTGGCTCTTGAGTTGGTCCTGCAGTAATTAATACATTTTTATCTTCTAATAATAAATCATAATTGAAAACTCTTCTAATAGCATTTATAATAGTATCAAGATTTGCCAATCTCCCTTCTCCTGTATGTAGAGAGGCTAATTCACCTTCTTCAGGATTAATAATAATTTTTTCTCTCTTTCTTAATATATCTACTGCAGTTTGAGTTGCTTGATTTTGCCACATTCTATAATTCATAGCAGGAACAAAAATTGTAGGTTGCTCACAAATCGATAATGTTGTTGATATTAAATCATCAGCAACTCCATTTC
Source organism: uncultured bacterium (assembly GCA_964448515.1). GTDB lineage: Bacteria > Fidelibacterota > Marinisomatia > SCGC-AAA003-L08 > D37C17. Next base: position 5,852 of record CAYVBB010000065.1, read on the forward strand.
CAGCTTTACAAATTATATTAGCTGTAGCTGGTGCAATTACTATTAAATCTATTTCAAATGCAAGGTCAACATGTTCAAGACCTCCTTTTGGTTCATTTGGGAATAACTTAGTTATTACTTTATTATTTGAAAGAGCTGCTAGTGTTGTAACTCCTATAAATTCTTTAGCAGATTTAGATAGCATTACTTGGACATTACATTTTTCTTTTCGTAAATAACGTATAACATCGCATGCTTTATATGCTGCAATTGACCCTGTTATACAAAGTAATATATTTTTATTTTTCATTCTATCCATGACACATACACATCATTAGGCCATCTCTAATTGGTAATAATACATTTTTATTACGATTATCATTAGAGATAAGTTGATTTAATTCATTTAATGTTTTTGACTCTTCTGTTTGTGGGTCTAAAACTGTTCCACCCCAAAGCATATTATCTAATACAACGATACCCCCATTTTTTATTAGCATCATTGCTTTTTTATAATAATGTATATAATTAATTTTATCAGCATCAATAAATATCAAATCGAATGAATTTACTGAAAATGTTTCTAATGTTTCCTTAGCATTCCCTTCATGAATATGAAACTTGTTTTTATTATATTTATCAAAAAAAGTCTGTGCTGTTTTAACATGTGGGCTCATTAATTCACAAGTATGAACAATTCCGTTATCAGGTAATGCCTCTGCCATAGCCATTGCACTATATCCTGTAAACATACCTATTTCT
>CAYVBB010000065.1:6628-7761 GCA_964448515.1 uncultured bacterium
AAAAAGTTTGCAACACATGGTCCAGAGATCATTGCGGACATCTCTTCATTCTTTAGTGTATATTCCCGAATAGATTGTAACAATTTTGATTCTGGATTAGAATGATTAATACAATATTTATTAATATCTTGAGTTATATCATTTGTCATTAATCAGCTCATTTAATTTATTGTTTTGATATAAATATAATAATTGATCATACCCACCAATACATTTATCATTAATAATAATTTGAGGAACTGTATAATTCCCAGAAACCTCTTGTAATTTTTCCCTTGAGATTTCTTCTTCCTCAATATTAATTTCTTTAAATTTAATACCCTCTTCTGTTAGGAGCCTTTTAGCTGCTACACATGAAGGGCACCAATTTGTTGTATAGATTTTTATCATAATTATTTATTTGATTTAATGTAAATTTACACAATGATGATAAATTTAAATACGGAGAAATTATGAGCCAAGATTTATTGAATGTTGGAGACAAAGCCCCCAATTTTTCTTTGCCTAGCCATAATGAAGAAATGATTTCATTGTCCAATTTTAAAAACCAAAAAATAGTCTTGTGGTTTTTCCCTAAAGCAAGCACACCTGGTTGAACAGTAGAGGGTGAAGGATTCCGTGATGAATTCAAAGAATTTTCTAAATTAGGATATGCTATTATTGGAGTATCTGCAGATTCTCCAAGAAAACAAAAAAAGTTTGTTGAAAAATATAATTTTCCATTTACAATGCTTTGTGATGAATCCCATAGCATGCTAGTATCATATAAAGTATGGGGATTAAAAAAGTTTATGGGAAGAGAATATATGGGAATTTCTAGAATCACATATTTAATCGATTTAAATAGAAATATTGAAAAGGTGTATTCAAAGGTTAGTACCAAAACTCATGCACAAGATATACTTTGTGAACTTTAATAGGAAAAAATAAAAATGAAAGATACTCGAGATGTCTTTTTAGTGATAGGTTCGGGGATATTAGTATTATGTAATATTTTTTGGTTAATTGCAACTCTGAATCCTCATATGTCTGATCGTAATTTCGCTGAAATAACAAGTGGGTTTGCTACTTTTGCTTGGCTGATATTATTCACTGCAGCAATGGTCAATCTATTTATTAAAAAATTAAATTAA
>CAYVBB010000066.1:0-4828 GCA_964448515.1 uncultured bacterium
TTTCAATTGCAGTGCCAAATGCGCATTCATTAGTAAAAGAAAAAGCAGATATAATTACAGATTCTTATGGAGGAAAAGGTGTGCTCACTGAATTAGTTGAGAAAATATTAATTGCTCAAAATAGATATGAAGAAACTCTTTTGAAAATGAAAAATGAAAAGTTTTAATAAACATTTATTTATTTTGATTTTACTTTGTTTGTTTTTTTCATGTAAGAAAAACACAAAACCAGGAACATCCATAAAAACACAAACTGATAATGTTATATATGGAAATCCTATAAAAATTGAGATTACAAAAAATGAAAATTCTGTAATGACAATTCATGCAGATACATTAATTAGAGAAAATGGTGGAAACACAACTTTGTTTGGAAGGATTTATGCGGACTTGTTTGATAAGCAAGGAGTTAAATCAAGTATGATGTACTCAGATACCGCAATTGTTTATACAAACTCAGATAGTATTAAGGCCTTTGGAAATGTTCTAATTGAATCTTTGAAAGGTTATAAGCTATTAACTAATGAAATTATTTTATTTAATAGTTCTAATCTTGTGAAGTCAAATAATGATGTAATTTTTACTTCAAATAGTAATGATACATTGTATGGTACAGGATTTTGGTCTAATTTTGATATGTCAAATTCGCAAATTCAAAGTCCAAAAGGGAGCATGAGTAAATAGGATGTCTTATAATTTATTAAAAGCAAAAAAATTAGTTAAACAATATGGTGAGAGAACCGTAGTTAATAATGTCGATATTGAATTAAATAGAGGTGAAGTGGTTGGACTTCTGGGGCCAAATGGTGCAGGTAAAACAACAACTTTTTATATGTTAACAGGTATGATAAAACCTTTTTCAGGGGAAATTTTTTTAGATGATGAAATTGTTACTAACCTACCGATGTATAAGCGTTCACAAAAAGGGGTAGGCTATTTAGCTCAAGATGCATCTGTTTTTACAAAATTATCTGTTGAGGATAATATAAAGCTTGTACTTGAAATGACAGAATTGTCTGTTGAGGAGCAGTCTGAAAAGTTAGAAAAATTAATAGATGAGTTTTCTATTGGTCATATAAGAAATAATAAAGGATATGCTTTATCTGGTGGAGAACGAAGACGATTAGAAATTGCTCGCTCACTTGTAACTGACCCTTCATTTATTTTGCTTGATGAACCATTCGCTGGTATTGATCCTATTGCTGTGGAGGACATACAAGGCATTATTAATACATTGAAAAGTAAAAATATTGGTGTTTTGATTACTGATCACAATGTAAGAGAAACATTATCCATTACTGATAGATCCTATCTTTTATATAATGGTGAAATATTAAAATCTGGGACTACAGATGATTTAACAAAAGATGAAGATGTAAAAAAATTATACCTAGGGACTAAGTTTAAGCTAGATTAGTATCCATGTCAAAAATTGTACAAAGATTAGAGCAATCTCAGAAGTTAAATCCCAAACAAATCCTTGAACAAAATATTATCCAACTAAGTGTTTTTAATTTAGAAAAAAGAATTTTAGAAGAATTAGAGCAAAACCCTGCTTTGGAAATCGTTGAAAATGAAGAAGAAGTTAATGATAAAGAAAACGATGAAAGCGAAGAATTTGATTTTGAAGAATTAGTTTCTAACCCAGAAGAATATGAGTACTCTAAAAAAACAAGTGTTTCTGATACCATTGAGAAAATGGTTGAGACTGAATCATCAAATTTATTTGATGATATTATGACTCAGCTTAATGAGATTGATGTTAGTGATCAGGAGCTTATGGTTGCAGAACAAATTTTAGGGAATTTAGATGATAGAGGGTTTTTGCCTATAGAGCCTATTTTAATTGCAGATAGGTTAGGGTTTGAAGAAAGCTTTGTTTATAAAGTAAAACAGAAAATTCAAAGTTTAGATCCTGCAGGGATAGGCTCAGAATCTATCCAAGATTGTATTTTAGCTCAACTTAAAAAATATTATCCTGAAGATAAGGACTCCTTTCAAATAGTAAATGATTACTTTAATGAATTTTCAAATCACAAGTACGATGTAATTGCCAAGAAAATGAATTGTACTAAGGATAAAGTCTTTGAAACAGTTGAAAAAGTTTCTGTTTTGAATCCATCCCCGGCTATTAATTACTCAACAGAGGTTGCAAACCATATCATCCCAGATATTGTGATTGAAAATATTAATGGGGAGTGGGATGTGCAGGTTAATGATCCTGGAGTCCCTGCTATTGGCCTTAGTAATCAATATATTAAGATGCTTGAAAATAATAAAGATGCTAGTGTTAAAAATTTTATAAAACAAAAATTAAATAAAGCAAAATGGTTTATTTCAGCTATTGAGCAGAGAAACTCAACCATGATAAAAGTCATGAAATCAATTATTGATAAACAAAAAGATTATTTTGATTCTGATGATAGGCTGCTTGTGCCTATGATATTGAAAGATGTTGCACTTGATGTTGATATGGATATTTCAACGATAAGCAGAGTAACTAATGGTAAATATGTTCAGATGCCATGGGGAACAAAGGAGTTGAAAGGATTTTTTTCAGAAGGGATTAAGCTTAACAATGGTAAGATAATTTCTAGTGTGGTTTTCAAAGAAAAATTAAAATTATTTTTAGATAATGAAGATAAAACTAATCCTTATACTGATGAACAGTTAACAAAAGAGTTAAATAAAAAAGGGTATGATATTGCAAGAAGGACTGTTTCTAAATATAGAGAAATGCTTAAAATACCTGTAGCTAGATTAAGGAAAATTTAAAGGAGATATGAATGTTAGATAATTTTTTGCATGTTGATGATTTTTCAGATAGTCAATTAATTGAAATTTTAGATAAATCTAAATGGATTAAAAATAAATTCAAGGAAAGAGTAGATTACACTCCTTTAAGTGGCATGACGATGGCGATGATATTTGCTAAGCCGTCTGCTAGAACTAGAATCTCTTTTGAAACAGGATTTTTTAGATTGGGAGGACATGCACTTTTTCTTGGTCCTAATGATATTGGTATTGGCAAAAGAGAATCTGTGGCAGATGTTGCAAGAGTGGTTAGTCGTTTTAATGATATAATTATGGCGAGACTATTTGACCATAATCATGTTTTGGAGCTTGCAGAGCATTCATCAGTTCCAGTTATAAATGGTCTTACAGACTTTAATCATCCTTGCCAGATTGTTGCTGATTTATTTACGGTTTATGAAACATTGGGAAGATATAAAGATTTTACAATTTCATATGTAGGGGATGGAAATAATATCACTCATTCATGGATTGAACTTGCAATGGTTTTTCCTTTTAAATTAAATGTTGTGTGCCCTGAAGGTTATAAGCCTGATATGGATCTTGTTCAAAAAGCAAAAGACAAAGGGCTTTCAGAAATTAATATTATTCATGATCCCCATGAAGGTGTTAAGGGCAGTGATATTATATACACGGACGTTTGGGCTTCTATGGGACAAAAAGAAGAAGCCGAAGAAAGACGAAAAATTTTCAATCCTTATCAGGTAAATTCTAACCTATTTAATGCCACAGGAGTAAAGACATATTTCATGCACTGTCTACCTGCTGAGCGGGGAGTAGAGGTAACAGATAGTGTGTGTGATCATGAGAATTCTGTTATTTTTAGACAGGCAGAAAATAGAATGCATGCCCAAAATGCAATAGTCTTGCATTTACTTAGAAAATAAATTTCAAAAATGTGCTTCTAATCACAAGCTAACTAATCTAGAAGTATTACTTTTATAGCGATGTCTAATATGTTTTTTGAATAAACTTGCTATGCTGGTAATAATATTATGGATAAGTTGATTTTTTTATCAAATATTCCAGACCAGTTTTAGCGACATTAAACTGATAATGTAACAACTTGTAAAGAATATGCTTGTTAAATATGAAAATTAGTCTTATCTTTCATTCCGATTTAGTGCGGAACTATGTCGAGAAAGAGTTTATTTTTAGCAGCTTTTCAGGTTGCTATATGGATATTTGTACTATAAAAATGTCCTGTAGTTTTTTAAAAAATGATTTAGTAGGATTTAGTAGGATTAACAATTAAGAATAAATTATAATTTGGAGGAGTTATGAACTTTTTAAGAACTTTCTTTTTAATAATCACAGCGTTTAATTTTTTATTGGCAGATTGTCTGGATGGTGTATATGTTAATATTACCAATGATGGAAATACGGTATATGTTAACCCCACTGCATGGAATTTGGATAATGATTCGAATACAACAGAGTCTGCGACTCTAACATTTAATGGCCAAAACTATTCTATGAATTGGGATTATAACAGTGGTAATAATATCTATTGGTACTTTCCTTTAGATGCGTCATTAACTGCTGATGGTGGGTCAAACTCATATACAGTTACAATAAACTCTCAGTTTTGGTCAGAAGCGTTTGGGTCCTATAGGCCATGCATGGTTCCAGCAGTAACTTATTCGGGAACTTTTTATACTGATTGTAATGGACTCTTAAATGGATCAGATGATTCTTGTAATGATGTTGACTGTGCTGGTTCTTGGGCAGATACTGGAGATTGTAGTGCAAGTTGTGGTGATGGAGATCAAACACAAACATTTACTATAACAACAGCAGCGGTAGGTAATGGTGCTGCTTGTTCTGCTGCAGATGGTGATACTCAAACAGTTTCTTGTAATGAAGGTGATTGTGACGAGTGTGCATTAGGCACAGATAATTGTGATTCAAATGCATCATGTACAAACACAGATGGTAGTTTTACCTGTGCTTGTAATTCAGGTTATGCGGGTGATTCTTGTCAATATTCAGATGACAGCGATTGTGATGGTAA
>CAYVBB010000066.1:4928-5000 GCA_964448515.1 uncultured bacterium
TAGGCACAGATAATTGTGATTCAAATGCATCATGTACAAATACAGATGGAAGTTTCTCATGTGCTTGTGATG
>CAYVBB010000066.1:5100-7759 GCA_964448515.1 uncultured bacterium
GTGGATACTCTGGAGATGGTGTAACATGCTCTGATGATGATGAGTGTGCATTAGGCACAGATAATTGTTCTGATAATGGTTCTTGTTCAAACACAGATGGAAGTTTCTCATGTGCTTGTGATGGTGGATACTCTGGAGATGGTGTAACATGCTCTGATGATGATGAGTGTGCATTAGGTACAGATAATTGTTCTGATGATGCATCATGTACAAATACAGATGGTAGTTTTTCATGTGCTTGTGATGATGGCTTCACAGGTGATGGTGTAACATGTAATGATATTGATGAGTGTTTGTTTAGTTTAGATGATTGTGGTGCAGGGTTTACATGCTCAAATGAAGTTGGTTCTTATTCATGCTTAGATATAGATGAATGTGCATTGGGTTCAGATGATTGTGTTAATGGTTATGAGTGCTCAAATACAGCGGGCTCATTTGATTGTGTAGATGTTAATGAGTGTTTAGAATTTGATGATATTTGTGGTTTAGGTTATATATGTGTAAATGGTGCAGGTGATTATGACTGCTATGATATAAATGAGTGTAATGATGCTGATGCTTGCGATCCAGGTTATAGTTGTTCAAATAGTGTTGGTTCATTTGCATGTACAGATGATGATGAATGCGAATTAGGCACAGATAATTGTTCTGATGATGCAGCATGTACAAATACAGATGGAAGTTTCTCATGTGCTTGTGATGCAGGTTACTCTGGTGATGGTGTAACATGTTCTGATAATGATGAGTGTGCTTCTGGAGCTTATGATTGTGATTTAGGTTTTGTTTGTTCTAATATTCCTGGTTCATATACTTGTGATGATGTGGATGAATGCTCTGATAGTCTTGATGATTGTGCTGATGGATATATGTGTTATAATTTCCCAGGTACATATGAGTGTGTATTACAAGCTCCAGCATGGTATTTAGAAGGTGAAGGTGGTTGGACTGATATTGATGGTAATTTAGTACCGTTTAATTCTTTTGATTTTGAGAGCACTGCTTCAGCAACTTATGCATTAGTTTCTGGTTCTGATGGTGAAGTGATTGGAGATCAAGGTGACTTATTGGGTGCTTTCTCTAATGGTGAGTTAAGAGGAATTGCAGGAGTATCTGTGCTACCAACAAATGATGCGTTTGGTCAATGGTCTGGTCAGCCTGAATTCTTGTTGTATGCTTTTGGTAATCCAGAAGATTCAAACAATTCTTATACATTAAAGTATTTTGATGCTTCAGAAGGAATGGATTTTGAGCTATCCGAAACTCTGGTTTTTGCAACAGATGCAGTTTATGGTTCAGCGTTTAGTCCTGTTGTGATTAGTTTGAGTGTTACTGTAAGTATTGATGTGCCTGCAGATTCTTGGACATGGTTCTCTGTTGATGCTTTAGCAGGGAATATGGCTCCATCAAATGTTCTATCTACAGTAGATGTTGGTGATGCTTATGTTAAAAGCACAAGTGGATTTTCTACCTATGTAAGTGGTTATGGATGGTATGGATCTGTGAATACAATTAATATTGGTAGTGGATATATGCTTAATTTACCTGCTGGTGATGATAAGGTCCTTACATATACTGGTTCTCCAGTATCTCCTGCTGATTATCCAATTAGTGTTAATACTGGTTGGAATTGGATAGGAACGGTTGCTCCAGATGATTTAGACATATCTTCAGCTTTTGCGACTTTAGATCCATCTTTGGTTGAAAATGATTATATTAAAAGTTCTTCAGCATTCGCAACATATTATGAGGGCTATGGATGGTACGGTGGAGTTTCATCAATTATAAAAAATAATATGTATAAATTAAAAGTAGCAAATGAGGGTACTCTTATATACCCAACAGGTTCAATATTAAGTAGAGTTTCAACTGCATATTCGAATGTTATTGAAGATTCATTTAATTATACTAGCTACGAAAATAATGGTTCTATAGTAGTTGGTATATCTATTGATGATATTGAAATTAGTGGAAGTGATATTTTAACAGCATATGTTGATGGTGAGATTAGAGGTCAGGTAAATCCTCAGCTATTCCCATTAACAAATGAGTATTTATTTGGAATGATGGTTTATGGTGATGAAAATTCAGATAATATTGAATTTGAATACTATAATTATCTAAATGGTAAAACATATGTTCTTAATCATGAATTAGCTGGATTTGAAGCTAATATGATAGTTGGTAATTATCTTGATCCATATACAATGGATGATTCAACTGATATTATGCCTTCAAGCTATAGCTTGGATAAAGCATATCCAAATCCGTTTAATCCGACTACAACCGTAGGTTTTAGTCTTTCAAATGCAGCTTATGTTGATGTGACTGTATATGATATTACTGGAAGGGTTATAGAAAATTTAGTAGGTGAGTATAAATCAGAAGGTTCACATAAAGTTGTATGGAATGCATCGAATATGGCAAGTGGTGTTTATTTTGTACAATTAAATGTTGATGGATTTGTCGATACTCAAAAATTAATGTTAATTAAGTAGTTAGTTAAATTTTAAATTACCTTAGGAGGGTACGTATTATGAAGAATATATTATTAACTGTTGGTCTTTTATTTGGTGTAACTTTTGCTGATTGGACTGACCAAAATGATGGTTGGACTATAATTGATGGGAATGTTGCTGGTACGGTTCTTTCTGATTTTATA
>CAYVBB010000067.1:0-7669 GCA_964448515.1 uncultured bacterium
AATCCAACATAAAGAATTGGACCAAAAATCGAATGTGTTAGAACCTTATCAATTTTTTCACTTTTAGTCTCAAATTTAACTTTTTTTATTTTTTTATAATCTGATTTATATAAAACATCATCAATAAAACCATATCTTAAATCTGATTCCAAGGTTCTAATACTTTGTAACATATCATTATCTATGGTAGATAATATTCTTTTTCTCTCATTTAAAAGTTGAGTTTTAACAGAATCATTAAAAAATAATTTATTACAAAAAGATTCACTCGAAAATATTGATAAAGACAAATCTTCAATTATTTTTTTAGATAATTTTAAATGATTATTTATTATATCAAATATTGGTCTTAAAAGATTTTCATTAGATGAAGACAGCTTTAAACTATTATTAATTGGCTGAGTTAAATTAGTCTTCACCAATCTTTCTACGGTAGTTTTTAAGTTTTCTAATCCATATTTTTTTGAAGCAGAGAAAGGGATAATATCAAAAACATTAAAATTTTTCTTTAATTTTTCAATATCCACTACCTGATTTGGGTTAACAATATCTGACATATTTAATAATACTACAATAGGAATATCTAAAGGTAACAACTGAGAAAAAAAATATAAATTTCTTCTTAAATTAGTTATATCTGCTACATAGATTATTCCATCTGGCCTGGAATCTTCATTACTCATCCATGAAAATATAGCATTTCTAACTACTGATTCATCAATTGTTTGAGATTTAATACTATAAGATCCTGGATAATCATTAAGTATTATATTTTTATTTTTAATTTTAATATTCGAGGATTTTTTTTCAACTGTTATTCCAGGATAATTTGAAACTTTTTGATTTAAACCTGTTAATAAATTAAATATTGCTGTTTTACCAGAATTTGGATTACCTAAAATTGAAAATTCAAATTTATTTTTCATTAGTATCAACTATATAAATTTTACAAGCATCTTCTTTCCTAAGTATCAGATAATAATCATTCATTTTAACTTGAACTGGGCCACCAAAAGGTGTTTTCTTAATTAAGCGCACTTCAGTACCTGGAATCATCCCAATCTCTGATAATCTAATAACAGATTTCAGATCACCGAAATGAGAAATTTTTGCAATAGAATCAATATTTAAATTGTATAATGTTTTCATATAATGAGAATTATTCTCATTCTTAATTTATTAATTTATCCGAAGTAAAAAAAAATGTTTTTTTATATAAATATCCTTTTTTAAATTTAATTATGAGATTGATTCTCATTTTCATAAAAAAAAGGAATATAAGTAAAATGAAAAAAATAATCTTATTGGCAGCTTCATTATTCGCATCTATTTGCGCTGATGAATTTGTAGAAGATGCCACAACAACAATTGGTGGTTATGGAGAATTGCACTATGATATGGAAGCAAATGATGGTGATGGTAAACTTGATTTCCATCGTTTCATCTTTTTTATTAAACATCAATTTGATTCTCAATGGTCAATGATGTCAGAAGTAGAAATCGAACATAATATGGTTTATAGTGAAGGGGATGGTGGATATCTTGCTATGGAGCAGGCTCACTTAAACTATTGGAATGGGACTTGGGGTTGGAAAGGTGGTGTTTTACTTGTACCTGCAGGTATAACAAATGAATATCATGAACCTCCAACATTCATGAGTGTTGAAAGACCAGAATATAATAAATATATAATCCCGACAACATGGTTTGATAATGGTTTTGCATTCTATGGTAAAAATGGTGACTTTAACTGGAACCTTACTATGACAGGTGATTTAGATGGTGATGGTATCGGCAAAGGTATTAGAAGTGGAAGACTTAAAGGTGTTTCTACAACTACTGCTAGTTGGACTAAAACACTACAAGGATCATGGACAGGCATGGAAGGTGTAAAACTTGGTGGCTCTATGACAATGAATGATGCTCCAGTTTCTGATGATCACGTAAATGATGGTAAAGCAATTGGTGTTAGTTTAACTGAATTCAACGGAACATATTCTAAAAATAATATGTATGCAAGATTAGAGTATGGTATGATTGATTACACTAATAATTGGCATGATTTTGTAGATGGGAATGGTGCTGCATGTGGTGGTGATGGTGAGCCAGTATGTGATGGTGTTGCTGATTATGAAGTTAAATCTTCTTCAGGTTACTACCTTGACTTAGGTTACAATATTGCTGATATGGTTGGCTGTAATGGTGACCTTTATGTATGGATGAGAAACAGCTCTTATAATAAAGATGATAATGATGATGCAATAGATATATCATTATTTGGTTTAACATTAAAACCTTTAGACAACATCTCATTTAAACTTGAAATGGGAACTAAAAATGATGATGATGTAATGAGAATGGGCTTAGGTTACATGTTCTAGATTTTCTTCCTGTATGTTTTTCGATATATGCCAATACCGTAAACATGCGTAAAAGACTGCCCTGCTTGTATACCAGGGTAGTCTTTTTATAGAAAAATAAATTAAATATGAAAAAAAAATTAATGAATTATATATATATCCTTATTTTTATATCTTGTCAAATTCTTTTATCTTCTCCTATTATGGATAAAACTTTAGATAAAATAAAACAATCTTTCCCAAATAGCATTAGAATTAAACATAATCTATATAAGATTGATAAAGAAACAACTAAATCTATACAAAACACAGTTAGACAAAAGTTTTTTAGAAAGGAAGTTAATTGTTGGCATATAATTAACAACGATTCTACTCATTATTATGCAATACTAGATAATGTAAAAGGCAAATCAATCCCCATTACTTTTTTAACTATTTTTGATCAAGATAAAAAAGTTTTTAATACATCAATAATAAAATATAGAGAAGCATATGGAGGTGAAGTTGCAAGTAAAAATTGGTTAAATCAATTTTCAAGCTATACACATTCATCTAATTATAATGTTGGAGATGCTATTAGTGGAATATCAGGTGCAACTATATCAGTAAATTCGGTATCAAAAGGAATCAATAAATTATCTATATTAATAGATTATATAATTAAAGATTTTAATGATGAACTTTAAACTTAAAAATTTAGACAATACTGCAAAAGCTTTCTTAGCTTGTTTCTTATTTACTATACAAATCGGAATATTAATTGGCATAGGATACATTTATTTTACAACAAATTTAAATCCCGAAGGAACTATAGAGCATTATAATGGATCAGAAGTCATTGGAAATGAAATACCAGAAGAATATCCAAAATCTTTAGAAAGCATGATATTAAATACTCATGCTCATGTAAATAGTTTTGCAATAATCAGCTTACTAATTGGAATTATATTTTATTTTAATTCAATTGTTAATAATAAGTTGAAATTACTGTTATTAATTGAACCATTCATTTCAATTACTATCACATTTTCCAGTATGTGGCTAATGAGATACTTAAATGAAAACTTTGTTTTTTTAGTTATAATTTCAAGTTTTTTAATGTATGTATGCTGGTCTATTATGGTAATGGTTAGTTTTTATGAATTAATTAAAAAAAACAACTAATTATTCAATTATAACATATCTCATTTGTATATATCCGCTTTGATTATTTGTATTATAGTAACTTAACAACCAAACTTTCACATAATTACCATTATTCTGTTTAAGGAAAAATTTATAATTAGAAATAATAAATGTATAACTATCATTAAAATAACCCCAATTATCAAATGCAGGATTTTTAATACAATCTTCAAACTCATGATTTTGAGGATTATAACAGCCTTGGTATATTTCAATATTACCTTCTATCAGTTCATCAGTCTGACAAGATAAAACAGGTATATCATCAGATAAATTGAATAAATCATTAGACCAGGGTTGTGTATCAACGATAACACAAGCATTTCCACTTCCAGATAATCCTCCGTTTGTCTTGATATGATTTCTTTGAAATGCGAGGTCCCAATCTAAAGAATTTTCTGCATCTAAAATATCTACTTCATTACCTTGGATAAAAGAAAAATAAACCCATTCTTCATAATCTTGCGCATTAATTGTTATTATTTCTCCTGAAAAATAACAACTATCATTATTAACGGTGGCATTAGGATCATAATTCATAGCATTTTGATCCATACAGCCTGGAATATCAAACATCCAATCATCATCGCAACTTTGAAATAAAACTACAATAAATAATAGCTTTATAATAAAATTTAATTTATTTGGCATTATTAATATCTCCTGGAAATTTAAAACCAATCTCACAAAACAACCTTCTTCCTGGATCATAAGTATTTAAAATATCAGTTGAAAATCTATTTGAATCCTTATAATTAAATAAATTTTTAAGACCTACTTTAAAAATAATATTACTATGATTGCTTATTAAATACATATCAGTTAAAAAATAACTTGATAATTTTTTTATCGATTCGTTTCCTACAAAATCTTGTTCCTGATCAAAAATGAACTTATTTCCAACATATTTTATGTTAGTTACAACTTCTAAGCTTTCCAATATCTTATGGTTAATATTTATTCTAAAAGCATGCTTGCTAATACCCTCTAATATTTCATCAGATTTACTTGTTGCATCTGTTAAATTATAAACAAATTTAAGTCTTAAATCATTTGAAATCTTTCTAAAATAATGAACATTCAAACCATTGATTATAACTTTATTATAATTTCGATACATCAAATAGTCCCCATTTGAATCATACTCAGTTGAAATCATATTTTTAATATTATTACTATAAATATCTACTGAGAAATCATTCAAATATGTTCTTTTATCAAGAGATATACTAAAATAATCATTTTTAGTAGGTTTTAAATTAGGATTTCCTAGTAATTCCGGTCCACCCTCGTGATCTGCCCATTGATAATAACGTTCTTTAATAGAAGGTTTCCTATATCCACTGCTATAAGATATTCTGTAATTATAATTATTCTTCCCTTTAATCAGATATGATATTGATGGTAACAAACGATTAGCATCATTTAAACTTTGCACTCTAATCCCAATGGCTAATACTTTATTTTCAATTAAATTTCTTTCTTCGTAATAATATAGAGAAATATCACTATCATTAATAGTTTGGTCTTCTCCATTGAAAATAGATTCTTGTACCTCTCCATTTAACAAATCAATATTATAGGATGAATAATCTTCATTAAAAGCCTCCAATCCTATTAATCTTTTATATAAAGGACTACTATTATTATATTGAATATTTAATTCTTTTCGATTAAGAGCTCCATTTAAAAATTCTTCAGGATTATATATATATTCGCCACTACTATAATAATATGGATAAAAATAATGTTTTAAATATTCTTCTTCTATATATGAAACTTTAAAACTTTTATTTTCAGAAATCTTATAATGATATTTCATCTTATTATATTCATCCTGATATCTATTTAATCGACCTAAAAATAAGCTCTGACCAACGTATTTACGTTTAATAATTCGCGAAAAATAATCTTTAAAAACAAATTGAAAATGATGCTTATCTGATGGTGAAATTGCAATATTATGATTTAAAATTTTAGAATTATTTTCATCTAATGTCATATCATACTCACCTGGATCATCAGGCGTTAAATCATACCCATTAGATTCACTATATTGAATATTTAAATTATAATATAAAATACCTTTATTAAAACCTGTATTTATTGATGGAGTAATTCCCAAATAATCATCGTATTGAGTGCTAGTATTAAACCAATATGGATTTTTATTTATTTTTGATATAATATTTACGACACCACCTACAGCTCCTGAACCATACAAAGTAGACAATGCACCTTCTATAACTTCAATTTTCTCTACATTTGATAAACCAAGCATAGAAAAATCAAGATTTCCAGCAAATTCTCCTGATACTCTATCTCCATCTAGTAAAAATGTTAAATATTTATTATCAAGACCTTGAATTTTAACTCGATTTTCACCATGATTTGATGCAACCATTTGGACATTAGGCATAGCTATCTCTAACATGTTTTTAACATCAACATATGAAGAATTATCAATTTCTGTATTAGCTATAACATGAGTTAGCATTGGGGTGTCTTTTATGTAACGATCAGATTTTGTGCCTGTAACAACAACTCTTTCAAAATTAATATCTTTTTCTTCAAGAAAAACAGTAATAGTATTGCTTCCAATTGTTTCTAAATCAATTTCTTTATAATCAAAAGCTATATGCGTTAATTTTAAAACCTTACCATTATCAATATTGATTATAAAATAACCTAGTTTATCTGTTGCTGTTCCAATGTTCTCATTAACAATTTCAACATTAACATTCTTTATTGGATTATCAAAAGAATCAAAAACATATCCTTTTAATAATTCGTCAGAAAACAAAAATGATATAATGAAAATAATATAAAACATACTTTAAAATAAAAAACGAGCCTTATAATTTAAATAAATAGAAATTATTGACGCAAGAACTTTTTCGACTAGCTGGTCGAAAAATATAATTATAGTTCGACAATATTTAATTAAATATCATTTTTTTGGCTATAAGCCAAGGAAGGACTATATACAAAGATACGTCTCTAATTAGATAATATAAAAAAATTCCAACCGCTGCTTTCCAGCCATATTTTTCAAATAACCCTACTATTCTATTTTTAAATTTTGCTATCATTTCTTTGGTCTTAAGAAATTTTTCAACATATCTTCATACTCATTATCTTTTAAGTCTTCTTCATTACTAATTAACAATTGATGAAAAAGACCTCCAATTGCCTTCATAAGCAAATTAGGATTTAAATCTACAAATTCTTTTTTTTCAATTCCCTTTTCTATAATACTTTGTAATATAGCATACAATCTTTCTTGATATATTTTCCAGGGCTGTTTATTAGGATCATTTATGTAGTTAGGTGCAGTAAACAAAAATCCATATAAAATTTTATCGTCTGTTACTATCTTACCCATCTTTCTTATAATACCAATAAATTTTTTACGAGGACCAATATTTTCAACTACTCTTGACTCTATCCCTTCCCAAAGCTTCTTCCATCCATGCTCCATAATATGAACAAATACATCATCTTTTGAAGTGAAATAATAATACAATGTCGCCTTACCAAAACCAGACTCATGAGCTATTTCATCCATAGTAGTTTTTTCTATACCTAATTCATTAAATACCCTTAAGGAACCTTCTAAAATAGCTAATTTTCTTTTATTTCTTTCTTCTATTTTTCTATTTGACATCATATTTGTATTGTAGACTGCTTGGTCGAAAATTAAAAATATTAAAGTATATATTCCAAAGATTTTTTACTCATTTTCTTTTTCATTTGAAATATGAATAATTATTCTTTTGATACTACTAATTAATAAAGATTTAGTAAAAACAAGGTCATATCCTTTACTTTTTGCCATCGACTGCAATGATTTAGTTAGTTTGGTACAAACACCAAAAACAGGCAATTTAGATGTTTTTCTTATATGATTAATTATATTAAGGTTATCACTATCTAAATCAATAATTGAAACAGATAAAGATTCAGTAGAAAAAAGATCGTTTTTATTTAAAACATCTTCTTTATCAAAAAAACTTAATAAAAATCCGAATTTATTACATTCTGTTGCTAGGCTAGTACAGAAAACTGCATCATCTGATAAAACATTAATATTAAATTGTTCTTTAAGCATTTATCTTTGGGGC
>CAYVBB010000068.1:0-7624 GCA_964448515.1 uncultured bacterium
CAAGAAGGCATACTTCATTTGCCTCTGTTTTTGTTTATCCAGTTATAGAAGATGATATTGATATTGTAATTGATGATAAAGAAGTTAAGATTGATACTTATAGAGCCAGTGGTGCTGGAGGTCAACATATTAATAAGACAGATAGCGCTGTAAGAATTACTCATATGCCAACTGGAATTGTATGCCAGTGTCAAAATCAAAGAAGTCAGCTTAAAAATAAAAATATTGCAATGAAAATACTTAAATCTAAATTATATGAATTGAAATTAAATGAAAATAAAGAAGAAAAGAATAAGTTAAATGATCTTAAAAAGGATATTTCATGGGGTAGCCAAATAAGATCATATGTTTTTCATCCATACCAAATGGTAAAAGATCATAGAACTAAATATGAGACGAGCAATATAGATAGTATATTAGATGGCAATATAAATGAATTTATTAGAAAGTATTTATTATTTAAAATGGAGAATAAATGAGTGATAATCAAAAAAATTTAAATAAAATTAAAAAATTTAGATTAGAAAAGTTAAACTTTTTAAAAGATAATAAGGTTGAACCATATCCTCATAATTTTAATAAGAGAAACAATATAAATGATGTAAAACATAATGCTAAAAAACTTATGGAAAATGATATATCTATAGCAGGTAGAATAATTTCTATGAGAAAAATGGGTAAAACTACTTTTTTGAATGTAAAAGATATGTCAAGTAAGATGCAGGTATATCTAAAAAATGATAATTTGAAAGATAATGAATATGATATAGTTGTAAGGAAATTAGATATTGGAGATATTGTCGGGATAGAAGGTGTTTTGTTCTATACAAAAACAAATGAATTATCATTAAAAGCATTTAGTTTTAGTTTATTATCTAAAAATTTACATCCATTACCTAACATGAAAGAAAAAGATAATAAGCTTTTTTTCTCTTTTGATGATAAAGAACATAGATATAGAAAAAGATATTTAGATTTAATTATTAACGATGCTAGCAAAGAGACATTTATTAGTAGATTTAAAATAATAAATAATATTAGAGATTATCTTAATTTGAATGATTTTATTGAAGTTGAGACTCCTGTTCTTCAACCATTATATGGTGGAGCAAATGCTAAACCTTTTAAAACGTATCATAATACATTAGATCAAGAATTATTTTTAAGAATTGCTGATGAGCTGTATTTAAAACGTTTAATTATTGGTGGTTTTGAAAAAGTGTATGAAATTTCTAAAAATTTTAGAAATGAAGGTATGGATAAAAATCATAATCCAGAATTTACGATGCTAGAATTTTATGCAGCTTACAATGATGTTTATGATATGATGAAATTAACTGAGGGTATGATTAAAAATTTGATTAGTAAATTGAAGTTTGAAATAAATGATATTGACTTTAAATCAGATTTTTCTGTATATAGTTTTTTTGAGATATTGGATAAATTTAGTAAAAGTAAAGTAAGTGAAATGAAAACTAAAGATATTCATGCTTTATTAAAGAAAAATAATATTACTCTAGATGAAAGTTATGGATATGCTAAATCACTAGATAAAGCTTTTTCTTTTTTTGTGGAACCAAAATTAATTAATCCAACATTTATAATAAATTATCCAATTGAATTATCACCTTTAGCTAAGGTTGAAAGAAATTCTGATGGTAGTATAGTTGAAAGATTTGAGTTATTTATGAATAAGATGGAAATTGCAAATTCATTTACAGAGTTAAATAATCCTATCGATCAAAAAAATAGATTTTTAGATCAACAAAAATTAAAAGACAAAGGTGATGAAGAAGCTCAAGTATTAGATATGGATTTCATTGAAGCTTTAGAAGTTGGCATGCCTCCAACAGGTGGTGTTGGAATAGGTATAGATAGACTTGTTATGATATTAACAAATAGAACTTCTATTAAAGATGTTATATTATTTCCAGCAATGAAAAATGAAAATATTACTACTTAAAAAATTTTTATCATTTGGTAAAGATCGTAATAATAAAAAATCAAAATTATCCTTATATTTAAATAATTTTTCAGTTTTAATAACTGTTTTATCTGTAATATTTATTGTTTTAATTATTTCTGTTAATGATGGATTTAAATTAACTGTAAATGAGTTGATGATAAGCTTAAATGGTAAATATAAAATATCTAATAAGTATAATCAAAAATTAACAGATAATGATTTCGATAGTATTAGTTTATATCTTCCAGAACAAACATTAATTTCAAAATTATCATCTAAAAAATTAATAGTAAAAAATAGAAATTTATCTGAACCTGTTAATATAGTAGCATTTTCAAATCATGAAAACTTTATTAATAAAATTGAAGATAATTTAATTGCAGGGAAAATTTCTAATGATGAAATTATAATAGGTCAAATTCTTGCTGAAAAGCTCAATGTTAATGTTGGTTCTCAATTAATATTTATGGATATAAACTCAGCTTCTATAAAAGAGGTTGATAGACTGACAGTTGGGGGTGTTTTTAATACAAACATACCTGAATATGATAAATATATTATATATGGAAATAGATTATTATTTAAGAAATTTATTGATATTGATTATGATTATTTTTTAACAAATTATAATATTAACAATATTGATTTTGTAAAATCTGAATATGTTGTTAGTAGCATTTATGAATTAAATGATAACCTCTTTAATTGGCTAGAATTATATGATACACCTATTAAAATGTTAGTTATGTTTATTCTTATAATTTGTATTTTTAATATTTTACAAAATAATTTTTTATATATAACAAGCCAAAGGAAAAATTTATACATTCTTAAAACTCTTGGATTAAATAATATATATATATATTCAATTATAATATTTAGATCCTTATTGATTCTTACTTTTAGTTGTTTGTTTGGCTTTTTTATTTCATATTCGATGTTAATAATTGAAAGTACTATGAAATTTATTAATCTTCCTGAATATGTGTATTTTACTAACATTTTACCAGTTTCTATTGATTATTCATTAATACTATATATTTTTCCATTTATGATTTTTGTTCTATTAATAATTTCAATATTTTTTTATTTTAATTTTATTAAGAGATATGAATTTTAAACATTTATTTATATTTTTTTTAAAAGATACAAATGGTAAACCAAAAATATCATTTATTTATTCTTTTTTGGGTTTACTTATTGGTTCATATTCTGTGTTTATGATTATGTCTATAATGAATGGTATTCAATTAAATTTTACAGAAAAAGTTAATTCTTATCATTATAAGTATTATGTAGATGAAATAATTATAGAAAAAGAATTATATGATTATAATGATTTTAATGTTGCCTATGAAAAAATAGCATCTATTAATAAATCTGAATTATATGCTAATGTTGTAGGTTTTAGTGACTTTAATAGATACTTTTCATCAAAAATTTCAAAATTATCTTCTTATGATAATAAAAATTTGATTAATGAAAAGGATGTTATAATTGGTAAAAACGTAGCAAGTAATCTTGATTTAAGCATTGGTGATAAAATATCTATTTTTTATCCATCAGATATAAATATAGCAACTAGATTTATAGATAATATGGATTTAAACGTTTACGCTATATATGATATTGATTTCTTAGATTTTAACAATAATATTATAACAGGTATTAATAATTTGAATATTACAAACGATCATAATTTAAAATATTATTATGATGAATTATATTTAACAAATAATAAAGAATATATGAAAAATAATATATATTCTAATCTTATAATAGATGGACTTAAACTCGAAAAGAAAGTATATTATTTTTTTGCATTTTTTGCTATAATATTATCGTGTTTTATGCTATTTTCAACGATGATACTATCTGTTAATGAAAAGATTAAACAATTTATAGTTTTAAACATTTTAGGTATGGATATAAATAAAATTGTTAGAAAGCTATTTATTTTGAATTTTTTGATTTCTTCATTTATTATATTGCTATCTATTAATATTGTTAACGTTTCATTATATTTATATGTACAATATGATTATTTAGATATTATCTATAAATCTTTTCCTTTTTTACCAGGCTATATTTCATTTAATAATATAGAAACAATAATCTTATTTTTCATTATGACTATTATTATATCATTTTTTTCTACTATACCACTATATTATCAGGATAGAAAGGAAAAGTATGTTAAGTTTTAAAGAAATTGATAAGTCATATGTAAATAATGAGGTAAAAAATTTAGTTTTAGATAATGCTGAAATTGACGTAGAAAAATCAAAAATTAATTTAATTACAGGAAATTCGGGTGTTGGCAAGTCAACATTATTAAATATAATAGGTTGTTTATTAAAACCAGATAATGGAAAACTAATTACAGGAGATACTGAATACAATTTAAATAAAGATAATTTATCAAAGTATAGAATTAATTCTTTTTCATACTTGTTTCAGGATTTCAATTTGTTACCTGAATTTAATGTTTATGAAAATTTATTACTTCCTAGCTATATAAATAAATTGGACTTAAATAAAACAAAAAATAATATCGAAGAGTATATGAGTTATGTCGATATAAAACATTTGAAATATTCATATCCTGAATCATTATCTCACGGTGAAAAACAAAGAGTTGCAATGCTCAGATGTTTGCTTGGAGGAAAAAAGATAATTTTAGCTGATGAGCCTACTGGAAATTTAGATGAAATTAATACTAAGCTTTTATTAGAATTAATTCTTAATATAAATAGAAAGTTAGAATATACGTTTGTAATAACAAGTCATGATATGAGTTTTAAGAAAATTGCAAATAATATATTTACTATTAATAATAAAAAGATTATAAAAAAATAATGAGTGAAAACTATACTTCAGGAATACAAAGGCTATTAAAGATTTCTAAAGAAGAATCTTTAAAAATAGGGCATTCATATGTTGGATCAGAGCATTTATTGTTAGCAATTATTAAGGATAATAAAGGAAGTGCATCAAATACACTGATAGCTGTTGGTTGCAATGTAGATAAGATGAAAATATTATTAAAAGAATCTTTAACTGCTTCTAATGTTACATCAACATTAGGAAATCTTCCACTAACGAGAAGGGCTGAGAGAATTCTTAAAAATTCCTTTGTCGAAGCTAAGAATGATAATAGGAAAAGTTCTGGGCAAAATGATTTATTACTATCTATGCTACTTGAGAAAGATTGTACTCTAAATAAAATATTCAATTTATGTTCGGTTGATTATTCAATAATTAAATCGTATATAACATCAAGCAATAATATTAAGATTATTCATAAGAAAAAATATACAGATAGTGATAAAGAATCAACGCTTAAGATGTTTTCAAGAAATATAAGCGATATTGCTAAAAGAGGAGAGTTAGACCCTGTTATTGGAAGAAATCAAGAAATTGAAAGATTATCCCAAATATTATCACGAAGAAAAAAGAATAATCCAGTACTTATTGGTGAACCAGGTGTTGGAAAAACTGCTATTGTTGAAGGGCTAGCTCTTAGAATTTTAGAAAAAAAGGTTCCAAGGCTTCTATGGGATTATAAAATAATTTCATTGGATATTCCTGGAATGTTAGCAGGCACTAAATATAGGGGTCAATTTGAAGAAAGAATGAGGAAAATGATGCTTGAAATTGAAAAATCCTCAAATATTATATTATTTATTGATGAAATACATACAATTGTTGGTGCTGGAAGCGCTGCTGGTTCATTAGATGCAGCAAATATGTTTAAACCAGCTTTAGCGCGTGGTGATATTCAAATAATCGGTGCAACAACACTTAGTGAATATCGTAAATATATAGAATCAGATGGAGCATTAGATAGAAGATTTCAAAAAATTATTGTTTATCAACCATCAATTAAAAGTACGGTTGATATATTGAACGGTATTAAAGATAAATACGAATCACATCATAAGGTTAAAATTTCAGAAGATGCTGTTAATGCATGCGTAGAATTAAGTGATAGATATATAAATGACAGATTTTTACCAGATAAAGCAATAGATATTATGGATGAAGTATGCTCAAGGATAAGCTTAAATAGTTCTTCAGTTCCTGAATCTATAATTAAATTGGAAAAAAAATTAAAGCAAATAAGTAAAAATAAAAATGATGATATTATTAATCAACAATTTGAAAATGCTGCAAAATTAAGAGATAAAGAAAAAGAAATATTTAAAAAAATTGAATTGATTAATACTAAACTAAAAATTACAAAGAATAATATGGATGTAGTGAAAATATCTGACTTGGATGTTGCTGATACAGTATCAATAATTTCTGGTATTCCAATTTCAAAAATTAATGAAAGAGAATCTGTTAAAATATTAAATATAAAAGATTATATAACTAAATCAATAGTAGGTCAAGATTATGCTGTTGAAAAATTAGTAGCAGCAATTCAAAGATCACGCTCTGGTTTTAAAAATCCAAATCATCCAATTGGTTCATTTATGTTTTTAGGACCAACTGGTGTTGGTAAAACTGAGTTAGCTAAACAACTAGCTCATTCTTTATTTGATAAAAAAGAATCTCTTATTAAAATTGATATGTCAGAATATATGGAGAGATATAATGTATCTAGATTGATTGGTGCTCCTCCAGGATATGTAGGCTATGAAGAAGGTGGCTTGCTTTCTGAAAAAGTAAGAAGAAACCCGTATTCAATAGTATTATTTGATGAGATTGAGAAAGCGCATACTGATGTATTTAATATTTTATTACAAATATTAGATGAAGGTAAATTAACTGATAGTTTAGGTCATGTAATTGATTTTTCTAATACTATAATTATACTAACTTCAAATATTGGTACTCAAAATATCAGTTCGAGTTCAATTGGATTTAATAAATCTGATAAAAAAGATTTTAAAAATGATTTAAATTTAGAAGTTAAAAAATACTTTAAACCTGAATTGTTAAATCGTCTTGATGAAACAATAATATTTAATTCTTTAAATAAAGAAAATCTATTTGATATTATAGATTTACAATTAAATGATTTAAGGAAAAATTTAAAATCAAAAAATATGTCACTTCGTATTAGTAAATCTGCTAAAAATATACTATTAATAAATGGTATACATAGAGAGTGGGGCGCAAGACCTATACGTAGAATAATTCAAGATGAAATTGAAAATGTTATTTCCTTTAAATATTTAAACGGTGAAATTAAAGAAAATTCTACCATTTATATAAATGGTAAGGGCTCACAATTAATTTTCAAATCAAAAAATAAAAAAGATAAAGTCAAATCAAAATCCCTATAACATGACAAAAATGCAGTATTTGTATTTTTTGGCATAATTATTGTATATATATTTTATAAATATAGATTAAAATACTAAAGGAGTTATTTATAATATGGGTAAAATTATTGGAATAGATTTAGGAACAACAAATTCATGTGTTGCAGTAATAGAAGGTGGAAAGCCAGAGGTTATAACAAATAATGATGGTTTACGTACTACACCTTCAATTGTTGCTTTTTCAAAGGATGGTGATACTTTGGTTGGTCAAGCTGCTAAAAGACAAGCAGTAACTAACCCTAAGAAAACTATTTTTTCAGCAAAAAGATTTATTGGTAGATCTTATAATGAAGATATAAGTGAAAATAAAAAATATCAATAT
>CAYVBB010000069.1:0-7584 GCA_964448515.1 uncultured bacterium
CAAAAATTAAAGTTAAAATAACTGCTGAAAAATAAATATCTATTAATATTATTACTTAGTTTCTTATTTACTCAATCAGAGTATCAAATTCTAAATATTCCTAAGAATTCATTTTCACTATCAGTTAATAATAGCCATTTAATTAACCCAAATTCTAATAATAGTGAATATAGTTTAAGTTATATACAATATCCAGCTCAAATTAATTTCTTAAATTTTAATTATAAAAGATATAGTTTTTCTTTTTTGAATTATGGTTTATTAGAAGATTCAATTGATAATAATGTTATTAATTCATTTAATTCATATGAGTATCTATTAGATTATAGATTAACAAATTTAGATAAGTACTTTCTTTCATCAATTGGATTTATATATAGTCAAATAGAAAATTATAAATCTAATGCCATTTTATTTAATATTAGGAAGCAATTCAAAATTAAAAAAATAAAGGCATCTTTATCATTAGATAATTTTGGTATTATTTTAAATTCATATACTTCTAATAAACAAGAAACTCCATATAAAATACAATTCAGCCTAAAAAATATTGTTCCAGATAAAACGTTTAATATTGGCTATGATTTAATCTATAATCATTATTTATCATCCCCATTACACATTATTTCTTTTAGTAAGGATTTTAGTAATCATTTAAAATTTAGAATTAGCAATAGCACTAACTATGAAAAACTAAAAATTTATAATAATTTTAAAGATTATTTATATGGGTTTTCTATTGGTTTTACTCTTTATACTAATACAAATACTGCTATTGATATTGGATTCTTAAACTTAGGACCCGCAGGTTATGTATATGGAATTACTCTAAATATTTAAATTAGATTATATTTTTCCCCATATTTTTTAAATTCTTTAAGAGCAAAATTAAGATTATCTGTTGTGTGTGAAGCACTTATTTGGACTCTAATTCTAGCCTCGTTTTCAGGAACAACAGGGTATGAAAAAGCTATAACATATATCCCAGATTTAAGAATGTCTGATGCAAATTTTTGTGCTATTTTCGCATTACGAATCATTATAGGCACAATAGGATGTTCACCTTCTTTAATTTCAAAACCTATTTTCTTTATTTCATTTCTAAAAAATAGTGTATTTTTTTTCAATTTATTTTGAAGACTTATATCTTTTTGAATAATTTCCAATGCTTTCAATGATGCGCACACTATGTTAGGAGCTAATGAATTACTAAATAAATATGGTCTTGAACGTTGACGAAGAGTATTAATTATTTCATTAGAGGCAGATGTGAATCCACCTGATGCACCTCCCAGTGCTTTCCCAAGAGTTGATGTAATAATATCAACTTTATTTAGAACATTATGATAATCAGCTGAGCCTTTTCCATTAGGACCAATAAAACCAGTTGCATGGGAATCATCCACATGAACAATTGCATTATATTTTTTTGCAAGTGAAGTTATTTGGTCTAATTTAGCTATAAATCCATCCATCGAAAAAACTCCATCAGTAGTAATTATACGTTGATTAAATTCCTGTGTTCTTTTTAAAATAGATTCTAATTCTTTCATATTTGAATTAGCATACCTAAAACGTTTTGCTTTACATAACCTAATTCCATCAATAATGGATGCATGATTTAATTGATCAGAAATAATAGCATCATTTTTATTAAACAATGTTTCGAATAAACCACCATTTGCATCAAAGCATGATGTATATAAAATTGTATTTTCTTTGTTTAGAAACTTTGAAATTTGTTTTTCTAATTCATCATGAATTGTTTGAGTTCCACAAATAAATCTTACAGAACTTAGCCCAAATCCATATTTTTTAATACCATTGATAGCTGAATTTAAAATCTCAGGATGATTAGAAAGTCCAAGATAATTATTAGCACAAAAATTTAATACTTCATTATTTCCTTTAATAATTATTTTTGAATTTTGTGGTGAAAAAATCAATCTTTCAGATTTATACAGCCCATTTTTTTTAATGTTATCTAGTTCTTTTTTTAATATTTCATTTAAATTTCTCATGTTTTATAGTACTCGTTTAAATTTGGATTAATATAATTAATAAAAAAATTATCAAAATTAAAATCACATGACCAATTCCATTCTTTTTTTGCAAGAGAATCATTAATAAAATTTGGCCAACTATCTACAATTTTTTGTCTATTATTATCTATTTCATAACTTAATTTAAAATTTGGGAAAAATTCTTTTATTTTTAATTCCAAATCATTTACACTTGGACTGAATGATGTTACATTATATACTCTAGATTTTATATTTTTTTTGGAAGTATCCATTAATTTAATAATTGCAGTAATTGCATCGGGCATAGCAATAAATGGGAGAATCGTTCTATTATTTACAAAACAGTTGTATTTTTCATTTAAAAATGCTGCATGAATCATTTCTGGAGCATAATCACTTGTACCCCCCGTAGGTTTTGAAATAGCAGAAATAATCCCAGGAAATCTAATGCATCTAAAGTCAACCCCTTCATCTAGATATTTTTTTATACCAATTTTTTCACATTTTAATTTTGCTTTACCATATTCAGTGATTGGATTATTGATTTTATCTTTTTCATTAATATTATTATTCAAATCACTATTGAGCATATTATAAACAGCGATAGAACTTGGAAAAAAAAATTTAATTGGATTATTATATTTTTTTGTTTGCAATCTAGCAAGCTCTAATAATTTAATTGTTCCATGATAATTAATTTTATTTGATAGAACAGGGTTTTTCTGAGCTTTTGTACTTAATACAGCAGCTAGATGGTATATTTCTGATAGTCTATATTTATTATTAATATTATTTAAAATTGAATCATCTAGTATACTTCCTTCAATTGTTTCAATATTAGATTTAGAATTATGGCATAAATCTAGTGCAATAATATTATTATTTTTTGAAAGCTTATTAATTAGAGATTTTCCAATTTCACCATTAGAGCCTGTAATTAATATGACTTTTTTATTCATTTATTAATAAATTTAGAGATATCTATTATGTCAAATATAAAACTTATATTTCAATTATTTTGTTTATTGTTTTTATCTTGTTCTGAACAAGAGGAATACATATTAAATCCTGGTGATTCAATATTTAATTCTTCTTTAAATATAGTTGGTCAAGATAATACATTAGATATAGTAACATGGAATATTGAACATTTTCCCAAAAATAATCTTACTAACTTATATGTTAAACAAATAATTGATTCATTAAATATCGATATTATTGGACTACAGGAGATTGAGAGTACATCTTATTTTAATAATTTATTAGATTCTCTAGGTGAACACTGGGTTGGTTTTAGATCAGGCGGAATAAATTCAAATTGGGGAGAATTATCTTATATTATTAATACATCGAATATAGAAGTTAGTGCAAATCCTTATACTATCTTAAATGATGATTCATATTATTTTGCTTATAGGGAGCCATATGTTTTAGAAATATCATATAATAATGAAGATTTAGTTTTAGTTAATATACATTTTAAATGCTGTGATGGTCATGAAGACAGAAGATTGCAAGCTTCTTTAATTCTACATGAATATATAAACTCAAATTATAATAATTCAAAAGTGATTATTTTAGGTGATTTTAATGATATGCTTACTGATGGTGAAAATAATGTCTTCTCACCATTTTTATCAGATATGAATAATTTTTATTTCACTGATTTTTCTATTGCAAATTCATCAAATGAATTTTGGTCTTTTCCATCATGGCCAAGTCATTTAGATCATATTTTAATTACTGATGAATTATTTAATTATGTTGTTGATACTCAAACTGTTTTAGTTGATTGGTCTTTGATTGGAGGATTAAGTGCATATGATACATATGTTTCTGATCATAGACCAGTAATTATAAAAATATTAATTAATGAATAATTTGATACTTTTTTTAAAAAATTTTATATCTTCTTTATGTGTTAAATAATTTTCTACTTCTTTAATATTAATCCATTTTGCTTCAGGATTATTTTTATCTATGGGAGTTAATATTTTTTGATTTGATTGAAATAAAAATATGTGAATAGTTTTTAGTTCTGATAAATCATCATTTCCATCTAAACCAATTCTATATCTTTCATAGGTTCCTATTTTTTTTATTAAAGTTGGATTAATTATTCCGGTTTCTTCATAAATCTCTCTTATAGCAGCATTAATAGCAGTTTCTCCTTTATCAATATGTCCTTTTGGCAGTGACCAGGAGTCATGGTTTTGATTTACTATAGCAATTTTATTAAATTGATTAATAATAATACCACCTGCACATTCAACTTTTTGTATATTTTTAATTTTCATTATTAACGATATATTCTATTAATTTTTTTGCTATCCGCAGTTTAGTATTTTTTTTAAATTCTTTATTTAATCCATTTTTAGAGAATAAATATATATGATTGGTATCTTCATTAAATCCAGCCCCCGGCTCATTTGCATAATTTAAAACTATATAATCTGCACCTTTTTCTTTCATTTTATTTATTGCATTTTTTTCTCCATCTTCTGTTTCTAAAGAAAATGCAATTTTTATTCCCTTATGTTTAGAAATAGTATTTGCCATGATATCAATTGATTTTTCTAACTTTAAATTTTGAATATTTTCTTTGCTTTTAATTTTTTGATTAGAATATTTTATTGGCTTATAATCTGAAACAGCTGCAGCCATAAATATAAAATCAAATTTTTTTGAGGATAATTCATTTATTATTTTATTATTCATTTCTTCTGCTGTATTTATTTCAATTTTATTTATTCCTGGAATATCCGCAATAGATACAGGCCCTGATATTAAAGTAACTTTACCCCCATATTCTTTTGCTGCTTTTGTAATAGCATAGCCCATTTTTCCACTAGAGTGGTTTGTAATAAATCGTACTGGATCAATAGGCTCTTGAGTAGGACCAGCTGTAACTAATATTTTTTTATTTTCTAATATTAAATCTTGTTTAAATAATTTTCTAATATTATTCATTATATGAGTAAAATCTGCTAATCTCCCTTTCCCTTTATGTAAACTTGCAAGCTGTCCTTCTTCAGGAGGAACAACAACATTTTTTCTTTTTTTAAGAATTTCAACTGCATTAATTGTACCTTCATTATTCCACATCCTAAAATTCATAGCTGGAGCAAATAAGATGGGAACATCACATATTGATAGTGTTGTAGAAACTATTTCATCTGCTACTCCATTAGCAGCCTTACATAAAATATTTGCTGTTGCAGGAGCAACTATGATTGCATCAAGTTCAAATGAAAGATTTACATGGTCCATTCCTCCTTTTGGTTTATCTGGAAATAAATTAGTTAAAACTTCATTGTTTGATAATGCAGCAAGAGTAGCAATACCAATAAATTTTTCTGCAGATTGGGTCATCATAACCTGCACATTTGCACCTTCTTTTTTAAGTAGTCTTAATAACTCGCAGGCCTTATAAGCAGCAATAGAACCAGTAATGCACAATAATATATTTTTATTTTTTAAAGTATTCATTTTTTAATACAAATCATTAATCCATCTCTAATAGGAGCTAAGAAATTTAATACTCTTTTATCTTTTTTAATATAATCCCCTGTTTTTCTTAATATTTTTGACTGTTTATCTTTTGGATCAATTACTTCGCCACTCCATAGCATATTATCTAAAACAATAATGCCTCCAGATTTAATAAGACGTATACATTCTATATAGTAGTTTAAATAATTAACTTTATCAGCATCAATAAAGATAAAATCAAATTTTTTTTTAAATTTTTTGATAGTCTCTAATGCTGGTCCTTGGTGCATAGTAATCATTTTATTATATTTAGAATTTTTAAACATTTTTTTTGCAGTTTTAATATGTTCGTCCATATATTCACAAGTATCTATAGTTCCATTTTCAGGAAGAGCCTGAACCATTGAAGCAGCGCTATATCCTGTAAACATACCAATCTCAAGTATTTTTTTTGACTTATTCATTTTTACTAAATGATATAGAAAGTTACCAACTAATATTCCACTAATCATTTGTGGGTATGTCTCGTTTTTATAAGTATAATCCCTTATTTTTTTTTGAAGGCTACTTTCTTTTTCAGACTGTTGTTCGCAGTATTTATTTATATTATTACTTATCATTAATCATTTTTTCTAATTTATTATTTTGATATAAAATTTGTAATTCTTGATATCCTCCTATAAAAGAATTGTTAATTGATATTTGGGGGACGGTATATTCTCCAGCTAAATCTAATAAATCTTGTCTAGACATATTTATTTCTTCAATATTTATTTCTTCAAATTGAATATTTAATTTATTTAGTAAATTTTTTGCTGCATTACAGTAACTACACCAATTAGATGTATATATTTTAACCATGTTTTTGTTGTATTTAATATTTAATTTATAATATTAATATAAAAATAAATAAAAAGGAATTATATGTATTTAAACATTGGAGATAAAGCTCCTGATTTTGAATTATTGAATTATAATAATATATTATTGAATTCAAAAAATTTAGAAGGGGAAAAACATATTATTTGGTTTTTTCCAAAAGCAAATACTCCTGGATGAAAAATTCAAGGGTGTGGATTCCGTGATGAATTCAAGAAGTTTGAAGATAAAAATATAAAAATTATTGGAGTATCAGCAGATCCAGTATCAAAACAAGCAAAATTTGTTGAAAAATATAGTTTTCCCTACCTGATGCTTTGTGATGAATCAAAGCGAATGCTTAAATCATATAAAGCCTGGGGATTAAAAAAATTTATGGGTAGAGAGTATGAGGGCATTCATAGGATCTCCTATTTAATTGATGAAAAAGGTTTTATTGAAAAAGTATTTGATAAAGTTAAAACTAAATCTCATGCTATTGATGTATTAAATGAAATTAGTTAATTTATTTTTATTTAATAATATACATATATTATTATCGCTGGCAATGATTTCATGGGCAATCGCTTGGACTAATGCAAAAATAGTAGGTGAATATCTATCATTTTATAATTTAATTTTTTTTAGATTTTTATTAGGTTTTATATCTTTATTACCTTTTTTAATATTTAATAATAAGCAATTTCCTAACCTTAAATCATTAAAATATATAATAATACCAAGTGTATTATTTTTTATATATAATATTGCTTTTTTTAAAGGGACTCACTTTGGAGATGCTGGTAGAGGCGCAATATTAGTAACAACATTAAATCCACTATTTACATTATTGATTATATCATTATTCAGGGGAAAAATTATATTAAAAGAAATTTTGGGAATATCTCTAGGAATATTAGGAGGTTTAATTATTATGGATGTTTTTAAATATGGTGTACAATCAATATTTGATATCAAAAATATATATTTTTTAATTTGTGCCATTACATGGGGCCTCATGACAGTATTTATTGATTTTGCACAAAAGAAAATAAATTCATATGTTTTTATAGGGTTATGCTACTTTTTTACAATGATAATTTCAATATTTTTCACTGATTTCAATTCGATTGATTTACTGTTATTAGATCTTAGATTTTATTTAAATTTTTTTTTAGTTTCAATTGGAGCAATGTCATTTGGTACAACA
>CAYVBB010000070.1:0-7334 GCA_964448515.1 uncultured bacterium
AAATGTGTTTACTCCACTTGTAGCTGTATCAATTATGGTATTTTTTGTTTATGCTGCACAATGTGTTGCAACATTTGCAATTGTTAGGACAGAAACAAATACATGGAAATGGCCTATGTTTATGATTGGATATATGACTGCTCTTGCTTATTTAATGTCATATTTTGTTTATAATTTTGGTTTGTACTTGGGATTTAGCTAAGAATTATTCTTTTTCTAGAAATGCAATAATCTCATCTGTACTATTTTTATCCAATATGATTGTTGAATAAGGATCTTTTATTATAATTAGATTGGCATTTTTTGTAAAGGTAATTCCACCATTCAATCTCATTAAATTACCTTCTTGTATTAGCATCTCTTCTTGCGTTTTTCGTTGAATAGATAGGCGTGTCTCACTATTTTGCATAGCTTCTTTATTACGATTATGAACAGTCATAAATAAAGATACTACTATTACACTTACTAATATTATAAATTCTCTATACATTTTTTATAAAAATCTCACTTTTTAATGAACTTAATTTAATATATTGAAAAAATATTATTATATACAAAATAATTATATTTTTTTTTTTGATGTCTATTACCCTTTTTATAAATGATAAAAGTATATTAATTTTAAGGGTTCGGATTTTATTAAACATAAAAAATTAATTTAAATAAATGCCTTATCTAACGAAACAGTTTAAATTTTGTGCTGCTCATAAGTATTGGAATGATAAATGGGACAGAGATAAAAATTATCAAGTATTTGGTGATGATATTAAAGTTCATGGTCATAATTATATATTAGACGTTACAATTACAGGAGAAATAAATCCTGATTCAGGATTTATTGTTGATATACAAGATATAAAATCTATTGTTTTTAAAAATGTAATAGATTTATTAGATCATAGTCAAATTGAAAAAGATATTGAATGGTTTCATGGAAAACAACCATCAACAGAAAATTTAGTTCTGTTTATTTGGGAGCAAATTTCATCAAAAATTAAAAAACCAGCAACATTATACAAAATTAAACTAAGGGAAACTCCAACAATATTTACAGAATATTTTGGACCAAATATAAATGAAAATTAATAAAAAAATTGAAAAGATAACTAAGGAATTATTAAAAGAAATAGGAGAAGATCCCTTAAGAGAAGGATTATTAAAAACACCTTTAAGGGTTGCAAAATCTTGGTCATTTTTAACATCGGGTTATAAAAAAGATTTAAATAAAATTGTTAATAATGCAATTTTCACAGAAGATTGTGATAATATGATTTTGATTAAAGATATTGAATTTTATAGTCTTTGTGAACATCATTTATTACCATTTTTTGGAAGAGCCCATGTCTCTTATATACCAAATGGTAAAATAATAGGTTTATCAAAAATTCCTAGAATAGTAGATTTATTTTCAAGAAGGCTTCAAGTCCAAGAACGATTAACAGTAGAAATAGCTCAAACAATAGACTCTATATTGAATCCTAAGGGAGTAGCTGTTGTTTTAGAGGCAAATCACATGTGTATGCAGATGAGAGGAGTAGAAAATAAAAATTCGTATGCTTCAACATCTAGTATGGTTGGTTTGTTTAGAGAAGATCATAAAACACGAAAAGAATTTTTAGATTTAATTAATATGGATAAGAAATTTTAATGGATTATGATGTAACTATAATTGGTGGTGGTCCTGGGGGGTATGTTGCGGCAATAAGAGCTGCTAAATTAGGACTTAAAGTTGCTGTAGTAGAAAAAAGTAATTTAGGTGGTATATGTTGCAACTGGGGATGTATCCCAACAAAAGCTCTTTTGCATAATGCATATGTCTTAGACTTAATAAAAAATTCAAAGAAGTTTGGTATAGAGATTCCTTCATATAAATTAGATTGGAAAAAAGTTATAAAGAGATCTAGGGATGTAGCAAAGCGTTTAAATAAAGGAATTGAATATTTACTTAATAAAAATAAAATAGTATATATTCCTAATTATGGGAAATTAAAAGATAACAATACTATATTATTAGATAACAATAAAAAAATAAAATCAAAATTCATTATTATTGCAACAGGTGGACACTCTAAAACGATTCCTAATATTAATATTGATGGTAAGCATATTATATCATCAAAGGAAGCTATGAATTTAAGTGAAATACCTAAGGAGTTGATTATTATTGGTGCAGGTGCTATTGGAGTAGAATTTGCAAGTATATATAGTAGTTTTGGTTCTAAAGTTACCTTGGTTGAAGGATTAAATCGTATTTTACCAATTGAAGATAAAGATATCTCCAGTGAGCTTGAAAAAATATTTAAAAGAAAAAAGATTAATATTTTAACAAATGCTAAAGTTAAAGGAATTAAAACAGGTAAAAAGACCCAAGTTATTCTTGAAGATAAAACAATAATAAAGGCAGATAAAGTTCTTATGGCGATTGGAGTAAATCCAAATATTGAAAATATTGGTTTAAAAAAAATGGGTATAGAATTAAAAGATGGTTTTATAAATGTTAATGAATTTATGCAGACAAATATTGAGAATATATATGCAATTGGAGATGTCTCAGGCCCTCCATTATTAGCACATGTTGCATCTTTTGAAGGTACTCTTTCTGCTGAGCATATTTTTGGTAAAAAAGTAAATCCTATGACATATAATAATGTTCCTTCTTGCACTTATACTAACCCCGAGGTTGCATCAGTTGGTTTAACAGAAAAGAATGCTATTTCTAAAGGCTATGATATTAAGGTAGGTAAATTCCCTTTTAGTGCTTTGGGAAAAACTTTAGCTGAAGGAGATAGAGATGGTTTTGTTAAAATTATTTATGATTCAAAGTATGGGGAATTATTAGGATGTCATATTATAGGTAAAAATGCAACTAATCTAATATCTGAAATTTCTATTGCAAGAAATTTAGAAACAACTTATGACGAATTGTTAAATACTATTCATCCACATCCAACTTTATCTGAAGCAATTCATGAGGCTACAGCAGATGCACTTAATGAGGCTATTCATATATAATGTTATCAGTTAAAGATAATTCTATTATAAATATAGATTCAGAAGATTTGAATATTGATAATATCCTTTCTACTTTTAATTCAAAAGTAATCAATTATGTTAATCTTGGAAGACAATCATATATATCAGCATGGAAATTACAAAAGCAGTTTCATCAATTAATTAAAAATGATGAAATTCCAAGCATTGTTTTATTTTTAGAGCATGAGAATGTATATACACTTGGAAAAAATGCAGATAAAAATTATCTTTTAAATACATTTCCTGATATTGATGTTATAGATACTGATAGGGGTGGAGAGATAACATATCATGGTCCGGGGCAATTAGTAGGTTATCCGATTATTAATCTAAACAAATATAATAAAAGTATAACATGGTTTATTAGATCTTTAGAGAAGATAATTATTAATACTTTAAGAGAATTTAATATTTCTGGAAATAGAAAAGATGATTTTCCAGGAGTTTGGGTGGATGATGAAAAAATTTGTGCCATGGGAGTAAGAATTGCTCAGTGGGTAACTATGCATGGATTTGCTCTAAATGTTAATCCTAATATGAAATATTTTGATGGCATGATTCCATGTGGAATTTTAGATTATGGTGTTACGTCAATGGTTTATAATACTAATAAGCATATAAAGCTCGAAGATATTATGAATGTTTTATCTTTTGAGTTTAATAAAATATTTAATAAATGAAATTTAAAGGCTATACAAAAAAACAATTAATAGATATTTATAAATTAATGCAACTATCAAGGTATCTCGAAGAGAAACAGCGCATATTATTAAAACAAGGTAAGGGTTTTTTTCATATTGGTGCATCTGGTCATGAAGCTTGTACGATTGCTGCTTCACATTGTTTTAAACCAGGTTATGATTATGCTTATCCTTATTACAGGGATCAAGCTTTCTGCTTTGGTGTTGGTTTGACCTCAATAGAAATATTTTTATCCTTTTTGGCAAAAGATGACGATCCTAATTCTAGTGGAAGACAAATGCCTCAACATTATGGACATAAAGAATTAAATATTGTAAGTCAATCAAGTCCAACAGGAACACAGTATCTTCAAGCTGTAGGTGCAGCTTTTGCAATTCAAAAGGATAATTCTAATTCAGTTGTATATGTTTCATCTGGTGATGGAACTACAAGTCAAGGTGATTTTCATGAAGCTTTAAATTGGGCAAGCAGAGAAAAAGCTCCAGTTATTTTCCATGTTGAAAACAATGGTTATGCAATATCAGTTCCTTTATCTGAACAAACATCTGGAGAATCTATTTATAGTATAACATCTGGTTATGAGCATTTAGATAGATATACTATTGATGGAACTAATTATTTTGAATCTGTTTTAGCTTTTAATAAGGCTATAGATAGAGCAAGAAAAGGCAAAGGGCCTACTGTTATTGAGTCAAAGGTTGTTAGACTTTTACCGCATTCTTCTTCTGATGATCAGAGGAAATATCGAACAGAAGAAGAAATTAATAAAGATAAATTAAAAGATCCTATTATAGCATTTGAAAAAGTGTGTATAAAAGAAAAAATCGTTAAAAAAGAAGAATTTGATAAAATTTATAAAGAAATTAAAAATCAAGTAGACAAAGATGCTGAATGGGCAGAACTACAAGAAAATCCAAAACCAATAACTTCAATGAAAAATATTTATTCTGAAAATGATAATTCATTTAAAACTCCAAAAAATGTTGGAGATAAAATAGTATTAGTTGATGCTATTAATCATGCATTAGAAGAAGAATTGATTTATAATAAGAAGATGCTTGTTTATGGTCAAGATATTGCAGGTGGTAAAGGTGGTGTTTTTACAGCAACCAGAGGTTTGACAGATAAATTTGGGAAAGATAGAGTTTTTAATTCTCCATTAGCTGAATCATCAATAATAGGCACAGCAATTGGATTATCTACTTTAGGATATAAACCGGTTATTGAAATTCAATTTGGTGATTATATTTGGACATCTATGATGCAGATTAGAAATGAGGTAGCCACAATGAGATATCGATCAAACGGAGATTGGACTTGTCCTATTGTTATGAGAGTTCCAGTAGGTGGATATATCCATGGATCTTTATGCCATAGTCAAAGTATTGAAGGATATTTTACACATTTACCAGGTATTAAAATAGCCTTTCCATCTAATGCTTCAGATGCTAAGGGATTATTAAAAGCTTCTTGTAGGATGGATGATCCTATTCTTTTTCTAGAGCATAAAGGTTTATATAGGCAAGGGTTTGCATCTTCAGAAGAGCCTGATAGTGAATATTTATTAGAATTTGGGAAAGCTAATATTGTACAAAATGGTGATGCTATAACAATAGTTACTTGGGGTGCATTGGTCCAAAAGAGTGTTGAAGCTACAAAAAAAACAAATATTTCTGTAGAAATTATTGATCTAAGAACACTCGTTCCTTTAGATTTTGATACAATTTTACAATCAATTAAAAAAACTAATAGGCTTATTGTTGTTCATGAGGATAATTTAACCAATGGATTTGGTGCAGAAATTGTTTCTAAAATTTCTGATGTGGGGTTTGAATTTCTTGATGCACCTATTAAGAGAGTTGCATCTAAAGATTCACCAGTTCCTTATTCACAAGTTTTGGAAGATGAAATTTTAGTTCAAATAGATTGGATTGTTGATAGTATTAATGAATTAGGAAAGTATTAATAATGGAGATTTTATGTCAGTAGATGTATTAATGCCTAAATTAGGGGAATCAATTACAGAAGGAACTATCCTTGAATGGAAAAAAGAGGTTGGTGATGTTATCAAAAAAGATGAAACTCTTTTAGAAATTTCTACAGATAAGGTAGATTCAGAAATTCCATCTCCAGAATCGGGTAAAATCATTCAAATATTATATAAAGTAAATGATGTAGTTCCTGTAGGTGAAGTTATTGCAAAAATAGGATCAAATAAAGATAAGGTTATTAAACATGTAAAAGATATTTCTAAGGCAGATGATAAAATTGATGATATCTCTACTTTGGAAGATAATGAAATTGATGATTTGGTTGTTGATTCGAATAATGTAATAAAAGAAAAGCAACGCTTCTATTCTCCTTTAGTAAAATCTATTGCTAAAAAAGAAAATATATCGTTGGATGAAATGGATAATATTTCTGGAACTGGTTTAAATGATAGAGTTAACAAAAATGATATATTGAATTATATTAAATCGAAAGAATTGCTAGGTGTCAATAAATCTAAAACAGATATAAAATATTCACTTAATGATGAATTAGAGCCGATGGGTCATGTTAGGTTAATGATAGCTGAACATATGAAAAAATCAAGAGATACTTCTGTACATGTATATTCAACCTCTGAGGTTGATATTACAAATATTGTTAATTATAGGAATGCTAATAAAAATAAATATTTAGATAAATATCAAACAAATTTAACATATACACCTTTTTTTATTGATTCTGTAATTAAATCTATTCAAGATTTCCCATTAATTAATGCAAGTATTGAAGGTAAAAATATTGTTAACAATTTAAATATAAATATTGGTGTCGCTGTTGCATTACCTGATGATAATTTAATTGTTCCTGTTATCAAAAAATCAGAGGAATTAAATTTTTTAGGTGTAGCTCGTTCATGTTCAGATTTAGCACAAAGAGCACGTGAAAATAATTTAGAGCCTAGCGAGGTTAAAGATTCAACATTTACAGTTACAAATCCAGGTATTTTTGGGAGTTTATTTGGAATGGGTATTATAAATCAACCAAATTCTGCTTTGTTAAGTATTGGTGCTATTCATAAGAGACCAGTAGTTAAAGAAACTGAATATGGTGATGTTGTAGTAGTAAGAAACCTGGTTTATTTAACTTTAGCATATGATCATAGAATTATTGATGGTGCTTATGGTACTCGATTTTTAACTCATTTGAAAAATAAATTAGAAAATTTTAATGAAGAAGGTCTACAATGATAAAAATTGAGACACCTCCAATAATAAAAAAACCAAGCTGGCTAAAAGTTAAGTTAAATATAGGAGACAATTATAGGGATATGAAGTATTTAATGAAAGAAAATTCATTGAATACAGTTTGTGAAGAAGCTAGATGCCCAAATATTTATGAGTGTTGGGATGCTAGAACAGCAACAGTTATGATTCTGGGTGATACTTGCACAAGATCATGCGGCTTTTGTTCTGTAAAAACGGGTAAACCAAATATAGTTGATAATAACGAGCCTGATAGAGTTGCAGAATTAGTATTAAAATTAAATTTAAGGCATGTTGTTATAACTTCAGTTGATAGAGATGATTTAAAAAAGGATTTTGGTGCTC
>CAYVBB010000071.1:0-7260 GCA_964448515.1 uncultured bacterium
ATCTGAAAAAAATATTTTAGTTGAAGATTGGGGAGGAAAAATACAGTGTGCACATATTTCAGCCAAAAAAGGTACAGGAATTGATGATTTATTAGATAAAATTTTACTTGAAGCTGAAGTTTTAACTTTAAAAGCAGCAAAGAAATGTTTAGCTAAAGGAATGGTCTTAGAATCTCGTCTGGATAAAGGTCTAGGTCCTGTTGGAACTGTTATTATTCAGCATGGTACTTTAAAAAAAGGACAAATTTTTGTATGTGGTTCACAATATTCAAAAGTTAGAGATTTATTAAATGAGCGTGGAGAAAGTGTCCCATATGTATATCCTTCAGATCCTGTTCAAATACTTGGTTTTGAAAAAGTTCCTGTATCTGGTGAATCATTTGTTATTTATGAAGAAGAAAGAGATGCAAAAAAAATATCCTTAGAACGCTCAAGATTAGAACGAGAAGCAATACATCAAATGCATTCTAAAATTACTTTAGATCAAATATCAGAAGAAATTAAATCAGGAAAAGCTTCAGAATTAAATATTCTAATTAAAGGAGATGTTGACGGTTCTATTGAAGCGTTAAGTGATTCACTAATGAATCTATCAAATGAAGAAGTTAAAGTTAACATTATTTTAAAATCTGTAGGTATGGTTAGTCAAAATGATATAAGATTAGCATC
Organism: uncultured bacterium; assembly: GCA_964448515.1. Lineage (GTDB taxonomy): Bacteria > Fidelibacterota > Marinisomatia > SCGC-AAA003-L08 > D37C17. The sequence continues at coordinate 670 of CAYVBB010000071.1, forward strand.
TGCATCAAAAGCAATTGTGATTTGTTTTAATGTGAGTTCTTCAGTTTTAGCTAGAAAACTTTCTAGGGAGCTTGGTGTTGATATAAAACATTATTCTATAATATACGAAGCTATAGAAGAAATAAGACTAGCACTTGAAGGATTATTAAAACCTGATATTGTTGAGGATTCTGTTGGATCAGCTGAAGTAAGAGATATATTCAAAATACCAAAAATTGGTATGATTGCTGGTTGTCATATTAATAAAGGAAAAGTTGTTAGAAATTCAAAGCTTAGACTTCTTAGAGATGGTGAAATTATTTACGAAGGACATTTAACATCTTTAAAACGTTTTAAAGATGATGCAAATGAAGTTTTAGAGGGTTATGAGTGTGGTATAGGTATTGATAATTTCAAAGAATTTGAAGTAAATGATATTATTGAAGTATATGCAAATAGAGAAGTAAAAAGGAAGTTAAAATAAGTATTAATTCAATTAAACCATTTAAGCGTTCAACACGTTTATCAAATCAAATAAAAAAAATTCTAAGTAGTGTCTTTTTAAAGGAAGTTATTATTCCTGATTCTATTATAAGTATAACTGACGTTAAGCTTTCAAAAGATATTAAGGTAGCTGATATTTATATTAGTATTTTCAACTCAAATCATGAAAAATCATTAGATATACTAAAATTAATAATTTCAAGGAAGAAAGATATTAAATATAAAATGGGTTTAGCATTGAAAGCTAAGTATGTACCTGATATAAAATTTCTTTTAGATAATAGCATGAAATCGTATGATGAAATTAATATATTATTAAAAAAATAAATGAATGATCTTTTACCAATTTGGAAGCCAATAAATCTATCTTCCTATGATGTTATTAGAAAAATAAAATCATATAATAACAAAACTAAGTTAGGTCACTGTGGGACACTTGATCCTTTTGCTAGTGGAGTACTACTTATTTGCACTGGCAACAATACAAAAAATATATCAAATTATATGATATTAAAAAAAGTTTATGAAGCCACAATAAAACTACATCAAGAAACTGATACTCTAGATAATACTGGTAAAATTATTAAGAATAAAAATATAAAAACAAATATATCAAAAATCATGATAGAAAAATCTATAAATAAAATAGTTGGTGAAAATGTTTATCAGACTCCTCCATATTTTTCTGCTAAAAAATTTCATGGATTGAAAATGTACGAATATGCGAGAAAAAATATTTTCATTAGAAGAAAACCTAGTAAGGTAAGCATATATTCTATCAAAATCATTGATTATTCAGATAATTATATAAAGATTAATATTGAATGTGGAAAGGGTGTTTACATTAGATCAATAGCTCGAGATTTAGCTTTAAATTTAAATACATTTGGTCATTTAACAGAATTAACCAGGTTGAAAATTGGAAATTATGATTATTCAAGCTGTTTAAAGTATGAGGATTTAAAAAATGTTTGTGCATAGTTTGAATGATTCAAATAAAGCTACTAAAAATACTATTATAACAATAGGTAATTACGATGGTATACATAGGGGACATATATTTTTATTGAATAAATTGACAGATTTAGCAAAAGCTAATAATCTAGATTCTGTTCTTATAACTTTTAATCCTCATACCAAATCAATTATCAATAACACTAACTTTAAAGTTATAACAACATTTAATGATAAAATAGACTTATCAGATAATTTAAAGATTGATTTTTTATGTGAGGTAAAATTTAATGAAATTATAAGAAAACTTTCTTATAAAGAATTTATTAAAATTATTATAAAAAAATATGCCCCTTCTATAATCTTAATTGGTTATGATAATAAATTTGGTAACAATAGAAGTGGTAATTATGAAGTTTTGAATGAATATCTTAAAGAATCAGATATAGAAGTTTTAAAATGCAAAGAATATAAGTCTCCAGATTATAAAGTTACTACGACAAATATTAAAAATAATATTAATAACTATAATATAAGTTTAGCAAATAATTTATTGGGGAGAAACTACAGCATAAGAGGTAGAGTTATTAAGGGTGAAAATAATGGTAAATCAATTGGTTTTCCAACAGCAAATATTAAAATTTATACATTTGAACAATTGATACCACCTAATGGTGTATATTCCGTAACTTTAAAAGTAGGCAGTAATAAATATAGTAGTATTTGTAATATAGGATATTGTCCAACGATTAAAGATAATTGTAAGTTTACTTCAATTGAAGTACATGTAATTAATAAAAATCTAGAATTATACAATAAAAATGTTACTGTAGAATTTTTAGATTTTATAAGAAAAGAAAAGAAGTTTAATAGTAAAGATGACTTAATTAAACAAATTAAAAAAGACATATTAATGGTAAATATGAAAGGATATAAATAGTGAGTGAAAAAGTAATTGCTAAATATGGTAAAAATAAAAATGATTCAGGATCTACAAGTGCACAAATTGCATTATTTACAGACAGAATCAATGAATTAAATGAACATCTTAAAAAAAATAAAAAAGATAATTCATCAAGACGAGGATTAATGACAATGGTTTCTAAAAGAAGAAAACTATTAAAATATGTACAGAAAAATGATATACAGTTATATACTGATTTAATTAAAAAGCTTAAAATAAGGAAGTAAAATGAATTTAAAAAAAGAAATTGAGTTTGGTGGTAGGAAATTAACTCTTGAGACAGGACATTTAGCTAAACAAGCAAGTGGTTCATGTGTTGTCACATATGGTGAAACTATGCTATTGGTAGCTGCAACAGCAAGTAAAGGTGAAGAAGAGGATAGAGGTTTTTTCCCTTTATCAGTTGAATATAGAGAAAAATATTATGCATCAGGTAAAATTCCTGGTGGTTTTTTTAAAAGAGAAGCAAGGCCAAGTGAAAAAGAAATTTTAGCCTCAAGATTAACGGATCGTCCATTAAGACCATTATTTGCTGAAGGTTTTAATAATGAAACTAGATTAGATATAAATGTTATTTCTTATGATGAAGTGAATGAACCAGATGTGTTTGCAGCTTTTGGCTCTTCTTTTGCATTATCATTATCTGATATACCATTTAATGGTCCTATAGCTTCAGTTAGAGTTGGAAGAATTGAAGGTAAGTTAATTATGAATCCTACAAAAGATCAAATGTTAGAATCTGACTTTGATTTAGTACTTTCAGGTAGCGAAGAATCAATTGTGATGGTTGAAGGTAAATGTGATTTCGTATCAGAAGAAGATATCTTGACAGCAATTCAATATGGACATGAAGGAATTAAAGAATTAGTAACATTCCAAAATGATTTTTTATCTGAAATGAATGTTGTAAAGAGAGAAGTTGTTCTGAAAGAATCTAATAAAGATTTAAATGATGCAATTAATAAATTAGTTGATGGTAAGATTTCTGATTTAAATGATCCAAAAGATAAGCATTCACGATATTCTGAGATTGATAATTTTATTTCATCTATTATTTCAGAACTTGATGAGGATTATCCTGAATCAAAATCTGAAATTAAAAGTTATATTGACGATTTAGTTGCTCAAGATTTAAGAAATAAAACATTGTCTGGGAAAAGAGCCGATGGAAGAGACTTAGTAACAGTTAGAGATATAACTATTGAGACTTCTGTTTTACCAAGATCTCATGGTTCAGCAACATTTACTCGTGGTGAAACACAGGCCTTGATTGCTGCAACATTAGGTGGCAAAAGAGATGAACAAATGATTGATAGCATCGAAGGATTATCTTATAAAAGAGTAATGTTGCATTATAATTTTCCTTCATTTTGTGTTGGTGAAGCTAGGGGTAAGTTTAGTTTATCAAGAAGAGAGGTTGGTCATGGAAATTTAGCAGAAAGAGCTATTTTACCATCATTACCATCATTTGAAGATTTTCCATATACTATAAGATTAGTTTCAGAGATATTAGAATCAAATGGTTCATCTTCGATGGCATCTGTTTGTGGTAGTTCTCTTGCTTTGATGGATGCAGGTGTACCAGTTAAACATCCTATAGCGGGTGTTGCAATGGGTCTAATTATGGGTAAAAATAATAAATATGCTATATTAACTGATATCTTAGGTACTGAAGATCATATTGGTGATATGGATTTTAAAGTTGCAGGATCTTTTGATGGTATTACAGCAATCCAAATGGATATTAAAGTAGATGGCTTATCATATGAGATACTAAGTGAAGCTTTATCTCAAGCAAAAGATGGAAGAGTGCATATTTTAAATGAAATGAAAAAATCTATTGAATCTCATAGAGATAACCTTTCAGTTCATGCACCTAAGATTGGTCAATCTAGCATGCCAACAGATATGATTGGTTTGTTTATTGGACCAGGTGGAAAGAATATTAAAGGATTAATGGAGCAATATGAAGTTGAGATAAATGTTGAAGAAGATGGTTCATGTACAGTTTTAGGACAAAATCAAGATAATATTAATAGTGTTCTTGATTATATAAAGCAAATGACATATGTTCCAAAATCAGGTGATATATTAGAAAAATGTGAAGTTGTTAGAATCTTAGATTTTGGAGCTTTTGTTAAAATCAGTCCAAGCAAAGATGGATTAGTTCATATATCAGAAATTAAAAAAGAACGCGTTAATAAAGTTACTGATTGTTTAAATATTGGTGATAAAGTTGATGTTAAAATTATCAAAGTTGATGATTCTGGTAAAATTAGTTTAAGTATGAAAGCATTAATCAAAGACTAACATGATCGTTGGTATACCTAAAGAAATAAAAGATAACGAACAAAGGGTATCTTTGACACCTTATGGAGTAACTGAGCTTGTTAAATTAAAAAATATTGTATATGTTCAAAAAAATGCTGGTATAGGTAGTGGTTTTTCAAATCAAACTTATGTTGATTCTGGTGCGATAATTTTAGAAAACATCGAAGAGATATATAATATTTCTGATATAATTATTAAAGTTAAAGAACCACAAGAGAGTGAAATAAAATTAATAAAATCTAATCAAATTATTTTCACTTTTTTTCATTTTGCAGCTTCTGAATCTTTAACAACAGGCATAATAGATAGTGGTTGTACTGCAATTGCTTACGAAACAGTTCAAAGTGATAATGGTTCCTTGCCAATACTAATACCTATGAGTGAAGTAGCAGGAAGAATGTCAGTGCAAAATGGTGCAAAATGCTTAGAGGCAAATATGAATGGCAAAGGAAAACTATTAGGTGGTGTTCCTGGAGTTGATGCATCAACTGTTACAATCTTAGGTGGTGGAATAGTTGGAACAAATGCCGCAAAATTAGCAGCAGGTTTAGGAGCAAAAGTTTATATTCTTGATGTAAATATGGATAGATTAAGATATCTTGATGATGTAATGCCATCAAATGTTCAAACCATGTACTCGAATAATCTTAACATATGTAATTTATTAACATATACTGATCTTCTTATTGGTTCTGTTCTTATTGTTGGAAGTAAAGCACCTAATTTAGTAAGTAAGTCCATGTTAAAGCTAATGAGCGCAGGTTCTGTTATAGTTGATGTAGCTGTTGACCAGGGAGGATGTGTTGAGACATGCAGGGCTACAACACATAAAAACCCAACATATATTGTTGATGATATAGTCCACTATTGTGTATCTAATATGCCTGGTTCTGTTCCATATACATCCACTCTAGCTCTTACTAATGTTACGTTGCCATATATAAAAGAAATCACCTTAAATGATAATATATTAAGTTCCAAAACAATTCGATCAGGAATTAATATAAGTAATGGTAATGTTAATCATAAAGGTGTATCAGAAACTTTTAATTTATCGTACACTTCATTAGTATAAAACAAGAAATTGTAACAGATTGTTAAATATCCTTTTATTATAGTCAAATATTAAATATATTTAAAGTAATACTTTAATATATATATTAATATTATGGCACTAAAAAAGATAAACAAACTATATTACTCTATTGGTGAAGTAAGTAAGATTACCGGTTTAAAACAATACGTTTTAAGATATTGGGAAACAGAATTTTCTATTTTAAAACCTGTAAAAAATACAGCGGGTAATCGTATTTATAAAGATAATGATATAAAATTAGTTAAATACATACAGGATTTATTATATAAAAAAAAGTATACAATCAAAGGTGCTAAAATGCACTTATCAGATCAATTCAACAATTCAGTTAATAAATCTTCAGATATTCAAGAAATTAAACAAGATTTAATTAATATTAAAAAATCATTAACTGACATTGTTACCTTAATAAGCAAATATAAAGATTAAACGGGACGTGGCGTAGCTTGGTAGCGCACTAGACTGGGGGTCTAGGGGTCGCTGGTTCAAATCCAGTCGTTCCGACGACGAGAAAACACAATAAAACCTTCATTTTTGGAGGTTTTTTCATTTCATCATGACATGTTCGACAAAAAACTTTGCGTGACATCAATTTGTCACGCCAGTGTCACATTGAAATTACTGAATACTTTGATTTATTTCAACCAAAAAGCGACCCCAATCCCTGCATTTCATTTGGGATAGTGCGTACCAACTAATATTGATTTTCAACCTAATTTGAAACCATATACGCTAAAATGGGGCGGGGTAGGTCGATAATATA
>CAYVBB010000072.1:0-7185 GCA_964448515.1 uncultured bacterium
TACATTTTACTTCCTCTTAAAGTAACCTTTACTCCGACAGGATCCCCTGCTCTTAATTTAAAATTAGAAATTGCTTTCCTTGCTTTTGTGACAACTGGTTTTTGACCAGTTATAATAGTTATCTCTTCAATGGCTTGTGATAAACTGTTTTTATTATCCTTAGCATCTCCCATACCCATATTAAGAACAATTTTCTCTATCTTAGGTAATTGCATAATATTACTAATGTCCAACTTCTCTTTTAATAATGATTGGATATCATTTTTATACAAATCAAACAATCTTGGGCTATAATTTTTCATTAATCTATTTTATTCCCATTTTTTTTATTAATTCTAAATCTTTTACCATCTTTATCAATTCCAAAACCAACTTTAACTACCTTACCCTTACTCATTAAAGCTAAATTTGATAAATTTATTGATAACTCTTTCTCAATAATACCACCCTGTGGATTATCCTGAGTTGGTCTAACATGCTTTTTAGCTTTATTTATACCTTCAACAATAGCTCTATTTTTTGCAGTTAATATTTTAACAACTCTTCCAGATTCACCTTTATATGAACCTGTTAATACTTTAACTGTATCTTCTCTTTTTATTTTATTCATAATTATATCACCTCAGGAGCTAAAGAAAGAATTTTCATATATTTTTTTTCTCTTAGCTCTCTTGCAACAGGACCAAAGACTCTTGTTCCTGCCGGTTCATTTTGATTATCTATAATAACTACAGCGTTATCATCAAATCTTATATAAGAACCATCTTTTCTTTTAGATTCTTTTCTAGCTCTTACTACAACAGCTTTACGTACTGAACCTTTTTTAACATTTGAATTTGGGATAGCTTTTTTTACAGTTACTACTATCACATCACCTAATCTTGCATATCGTTTTCTAGAGCCACCTAAAACTTTTATACATAAAGCCTGCTTAGCCCCTGTATTATCTGCAACATTTAATCTAGTCTCTTGTTGAATCATTTTATACTTTAATTGCTTTCTTTAAAATTTTCTTTACACGCCATCTTTTTAATTTACTTAAAGGTTTTGATTCTTCAATCAACACGGTATCTCCCTTTTCACAACTATTTTTTTCATCATGAACGTAATATTTTTTTGAAAACTTTACGTACTTTTTATATACAGGGTGAGGGAAACTTCTAACAATATTTACAACTATTGTTTTATCCATCGAATCTGAATGTACTAAACCACTTAATTCTTTTCTATTATTATCCATAAATTTATTTTCTTAATCCTAATTCAAATTGTCTTATAAATGTCTTCACTCTAGCAACATCTTTCTTATTCTGATTGATTTGTTTTGGATCTTCTAATTGTTGTAATGTTTTTTGAAACCTATAATTCAACATAGAATCATTCAATTCAATCAATTTTTTATTTAATTCTTCTAGAGTTAAATCTTTAATATCTTTTTTCTTAGCCATTTCTATAAATCTCTTCTTGAAACCATTTTAGTTTTAATTGAAAACTTATGTGAACAAGCTCTAAAAGCTTCCTTAGCCTGCTCCTCCGTTAATCCATCAATTTCATATAAAATTCTTCCAGGCTTAATAATCGAAACCCATGAATCAGGAGACCCCTTACCTTTACCCATTCTAGTTTCAGCTGGTTTTTTTGTAATTGACTTATTAGGAAATATTCTTATCCATAGTCTTCCAATTTTTCTAACTCTTCTTGATAAAGAAATTCTTCCAGCCTCAATTTGTCTATTTGTTATCCAGCCAGATTCTAATGCTTTCATTCCATAAGTACCATAACAAACATAATTTCCAGAATTAGCCATTCCTTTTAAATTACCCTTGTGAGGTTTTCTATATTTAATTCTCTTTGGAGATAACATTTTATATCTTTTCCTTATTAATCATTATAAATCCAAACTTTTATTCCAATAATCCCATATGTTGTATTTGCCTCAACATGTGCATAATCAATTTTAGCTCTTAAGGTATGCAATGGAATTTGACCTTCCTTGAATGTTTCTTGTCTAGCTATCTCTGCACCATTTAATCTACCTGCAACCCTTACTCTTATTCCTCTTGCTCCCATACTGATAGTACTTTGAATTGATTTTTTTACTGACCTTCTATAATTAACCTTTTTTTCAATTTGTTGAGCTATATTTTCTCCAACTAAACTAGAAACTAAAGCTGGACGTTTTATTTCAAAAACATTAACAGAAACTTCATGTCCAACTAATTTATTTAATTCTTTTTTCAGACTATCAACTTCAGAACCACTCTTGCCAATTATCAATCCAGGTCTTGCTGTATTTATTGTTATATTAACTTTGGTTGATGTTCTTGAAATTTGAACTCTTGAAACACTAGCTGTTTTATATTTTTTAAGAATATATCTTCTTAAAATAATATCTTCTTTTAAGCGATCAGCATAATGTTTTTCATCAAACCAAGTTGAATCCCAACCTCTATTAATTCCTAAACGTAAACCTATTGGATTAGCTTTTTGCCCCAAAATTAACCTCTCTCTGATAAAGTTATTGTTAAATGGCTAGTTCTTTTTAATATTTGTGAAGCTCTACCCATTGCTCTAGGTCTAAATCTTTTCATAACAGGCCCTCCATCAACAAAAGCATTTGATATTATAACTTTATCTTGATTAAAATCACCATTGTTCTCAAGATTAGATAAACCTGAATTAATAGCTTTTAATATAAAGTTTGATGCTTTCTTATTACTATTATTCAACATATTAATTGCTCTGTCTACTTTAAGTCCCCTCAATTCGTTAAGTACAAAACGTACTTTTGTAGGAGATTGTTTCAAATGTTTAACTTTTACTGTAGTTTCCATAATTATTTCATTTTCCTATCACCTGAATGACCTCTAAAGATTCTAGTAGGAGCAAATTCACCTAATTTATGACCTACCATATTTTCAGTTATAAATACTGGCACAAATTTGTTTCCATTATGAATTGCTAAAGTATGACCCACGAACAATGGAGAAATCATTGATCTTCTTGCCCAAGTCTTAATTACTTCTTTTTTATTATCAGAATTCATTTTCTCTATCTTTTTTTCTAATTTAAAATCAATATATGGTCCTTTTTTAAGAGATCTTGACATTATTTTTTTCTCCTTGAAACTATATATTTATTTGATAATTTATTTTTTTTCCTAGTTTTATATCCTTTTGCAGGAGTACCCCAAGGAGAAACAGGATGTCTTCCTCCAGAAGTTTTTCCTTCACCACCACCATGAGGGTGATCAACAGGATTCATAACTACTCCTCTAACCTTAGGTCTTTTACCTAACCATCTAGATCTACCTGCTTTACCAATTTTAATATTTTCATGTGACTTATTTCCTACAGTGCCTAATGTAGCTAAACAATTTTCAGATACCATTCTAATTTCACTTGAAGGCAGCTTTAATGAAACCATTTTATTTTCTTTTGCCATAATTCTTGCGTATGTCCCTGCACTTCTTGCCATTTGAGCACCTTTACCTGGTTTTAATTCAATATTATGAACAAGCATCCCATCTGGAATATCTTTTAATAATAAAGCATTGCCTGCTTTAAATTCAACTTTGCTATCTCTTGAAGAAACAATAGAATCCTTAACCTTAAGACCATCAGGAGCAATTATATATCTCTTTTCATTATCCTCATATTGAATCAAAGCTATCCTTGAAGATCTATTAGGATCATATTCAATAGCAACAACCTCACCTATCATATTAAATTTATTTCTTTTAAAATCTATTAATCTATATCTTCTTTTGTGTCCGCCACCTCTTCTTCTAGATGTTATACGACCTAAATTATTTCTTCCACCAGTCTTCTTAAGTGGTCTTGTTAAGCTCCTCTCAGGAGTTTTTTTTGTAATTTCATCAAATGTTGAAATTGACATATATCTTCTACTAGGAGTATCTGGTTTTAATTTTCTTATAGCCATTAAAATTCTCCATCAACTAAATTTAGCTTATCATCCTTATGAAGGGTTACAACTGCCTTTTTCCATAAATCTCTATGCCCTGATGTTCTTATAACATGGCCACCACTTTTAACACTTGTATTTTTTAATTTACCTTTATAAACAGATGTACAAACCTTTGTTATTCTTATATCAAATCTTTTTTCAATTGCTTGTTTAATCTGTAACTTATTTGCTTTAGGATTAACCTTAAAAACATATTTATTGTGCTTTTCACCTAAAAGATTACTTTTTTCAGTTAACATAGGTGACACTATAATATTTGACAGTTCTAATAACATAATCTATTTCATTAAATTTTTATTTAAAAAATCAACAGAGTTTTTATCAATTAATAAGTAATTGCTATTCATTATATCATAAGTTGAAAAACTTTTTACATTTACTAAATTAACATTTTTAATATTTCTTGAACTTAAAAATAATTTATTATCAATATTCTCAGTTATAACTAAAGTTTTTTTATTATGCGCATCTAATTTTTCTAATACAACTAAAAAATCTTTTGTTTTAATTTTATCCATAGAAAAATCATTTAATACTTTATATGATTCATTTAACACTTTCATAGATAACGCACTTTTTCTAGCTAAAGACCTAACTTTTCTATTTATTTTAAGATTATAATCCCTAGGCTTTGGTCCAAATGCAGAACCCCCATGAACCCTAGCTGGATTTCTAGTTGAACCAACCCTTGCATTACCAGTTCCTTTTTGCTTATAAGGCTTCCTTCCACCACCACTTACTTCAGACCTTGTTTTAGAACTTGAGGTACCCTGCCTTTTAGCTGCAAGCTCTGATTTAATAGCCAAATAAATACAATGCTCATTAGGTTCTATTTTAAAGACTCTATTATTTAAATCAACTTTAGTTGATGTTTTTTTACCTTCTTTATTATAAATATTTACTTTCATTATTATTTCTTTGTTAAATACAAATAATTATTATTAGAACCTGGAAGTGCACCTTTAATAAAAATTAAATTATTACTATAATCTATATTTAATACTTCCAAATTTTTTACTGTAACTCTATCATTACCCATTCTACCTGCCATTTTCATTCCTGGAAAAATTCTACCAGGATCAGTTCCTGCACCAACAGAACCTGATTTTCTCATTACACTATTTTTACCATGAGAGGCTCTTCCTCCACTAAAATTATGTCTTTTCATATGGCCTGCAAAACCTTTACCAATTGAATAGCCTGTAACAGTGATAATATCTCCAACACTAAATTGTTTCAAATCAACTTGATCTCCAATATTAGGAAGATTATTTAATTTGCTATCAAATCTAAATTCTTTTAAAACTTTTTTTGGAGAAATTTCAGACTTTGAAAAATGACCAATTTGAGATTTAGTTAAATGTTTTTCTTTTACATCAAGATACCCTAACTGAATGGAATCATACCCATCATTACCTTTATTCTTAATCTGAGTAACAGTACAGGGACCAGCCTGAACAACTGTTGCTGGAAAAACATCTCCATCATCTGAAAATAATTGCGTCATTCCTATTTTTTTACCAATTAAATTTGAAAAATAAAACTTTAACTCCTCTACAGGAGTTTCCTCAGATTTAGCTTCCTCTACAGGAGTTTCCTCAGATTTAGCTTCCTCTTCAGAAGATTCTTCTTGAGATAAATTATCATTCTCATTTTTATCATCTTCAATGAATGAATCTAAACTATCAAAATATGTATCTAAATTTATCATTATTTTGTTTACTATGTCCTTATTTCTACGTCAACGCCAGCAGGCATATCTAATTTCATTAAAGCATCAACTGTTTTAGAAGTTGAATTCAAAAGTTCTATAATTCTTCTATGTATAGTGATTTGAAACTGTTCTCTAGACTTTTTATCAACAAAAACTGATTTATTTACAGTATAAATAGCTTTTTTATTAGGTAAAGGAATTGGACCTAAAACTAAAGCCCCAGTATCCTTAGCTTTTTTTACTATTTTTACAGTTGACTTATCAAGCAACATATGATCATAAGCTCTTAATTTTATTCTAATTTTATTCATAATTATACAGTAACGTTTCCTTTGAATTTTTCAACAATTTTTTCTTGAATACTTTTTGGTGCTTGTTGATAATCAGCAAATGCTAAAGTAAAAACAGCCCTACCTTGTGTTAAAGAACGTAAGTCTGTCGCATAACCAAACATCTGAGATAAAGGGACAGAAGCCTTTAAAACTTGAGTTTTATCTCTTGGCTCATAACCCTTCACTATACCTCTTCTAGATGTAACATCACCCATAACAGCACCCAAATATTCATCTGGCATTACAACCTCTAAATCCATAATTGGCTCAAGTAATTTTGGACTACCTTTTGACATAGCTTCTTTCATTGCCATACTACCAACTATTCTAAATGCCATTTCATTTGAATCAACATCATGAAACGAACCATGAAACAATGTAACCTTAATATCTTCAATAGGATAACCTGCTAATGGACCATTTAAAATAGCATCTTGAATACCTTTATCAACTGCTGGGATATATTCCTTTGGAATAGCTCCTCCAACAATCTTATTTATAAATTCATAGCCTTTACCGGTTTCATTTGGTTCCACATTCATAACAACATGAGCATATTGTCCTCTTCCACCAGATTGCTTAACTAATTTTGTGTTTTGTTCAACATCTGCAGTTATACACTCTCTATATGCAACCTGAGGAGCACCAACATTTGCTAGAACATTAAATTCTCTCTTTAACCTATCAACAATAATTTCTAAATGAAGTTCACCCATACCAGATATAATTGTTTGATTAGTTTCTTCATCAGTATGAACTCTAAACGTAGGATCTTCTTCAGCAAGTTTACTTAATGCTACAGATAAATTTTCTTGATCTTTTTTTGTTTGTGCTTCAACAGACACCGAAATAACGGGATCAGGAAAAACCATAGACTCAAATAAAATTGGGCTCTTATCTGAACATAAAGTGTGTCCAGTTTTAGTATATTTCAAACCTACCATAGCAGCAATTTCACCGCAAGATACTGTTTTTCTTTCTTCTCTTTTATTAGAATGCATTAACATAAGCCTTCCAACTCTTTCTTTTTTTCCAGAACTTGAATTGTAAATAAAATCTCCTGTCGTTACTTTACCTGAGTAAACTCTAAAAAATGTCAGCTTACCAACAAAAGGATCAGTCATTATTTTAAATGCTAAAGCACTAAAAGGT
>CAYVBB010000073.1:0-7176 GCA_964448515.1 uncultured bacterium
AGAAGAGGAAGAGCAAGTAGCACCACCAGCACCAAAAAGGAAAAAAAGAGGCAGGAGGATCAACGCATAAAGCGAAATCCTGCGAGATAATGAATATTGAGTTGTATCTATATGCTAAATATGATAAGGCTGCATTGGACATATTGAAATTATTGGATGAAAATAATATACGATTTTCAGTGTATACTTTTGGTGAAAACGATTCGTTAGATTTAATTTCTAATAGAGTAGGTGAGAAGATTAGACGCCTACCTGTAGTTATGATAGATGGAATACGAGTCGGCCGTTATTATGATTTGATTGAGTACTTAGTGAATAAAGGCATCATAAATTATCAAGGTGAATCTTATGGATAATTATATTCGTACATATGATAGTGTTATAGATAAATCTTATTCAATAACTCCTGTTCCAGGTGGTGTTGGTCCTATGACAATATCAATGCTTGTTAATAATACTATACTTGCAGCAGAGCTATCTATCCAATAATGTAATTTATACTAACTGTAGGATTCTCTTTTGGGTATAAATATTCATTTTCACTTGTAACTTTAAAACCTACTTCATTAAAACATTTCTTGAAAATATTATATTCTATTAAGTATTGATCTGTATAACCATGCGTTGCATCATAAGAACATGCAAGTGTTTTTCCAGAATTCAATTTTGTTATTTCTGATTTTATAGTATGCAATTCAATAATTATTAAGCCATATTTATTAATATAAGGTTTCCATTTGTATAAATGTTCTATGAAGTTTGCTATTAATTCTTTTGAATTAATTAATTTTCCTCTATATGCAAAAGATCCATATGAATGAATATTATGTTTTAAAAAGTATTTTGATGGTTTTGTATAAATTCTATTATGATCTAAAAAAGTTCTACAATTTACTAAATCATTTAATTTTAAGTTGTATTTTTCGAATAAATTTTTATTTAATTCATCAGGGTTTGATATATCACCATTTAAAATAGTATGATTAATATCTTTTAGTGTAAATGCTGTAGCAATTCTAGCTTTTTCATTAATATCTGTACCAACAATATATAATGGTTTTTTATCGATTTTTTCCCCACGCAAAGTATTATTTATTATCAAATCATGTAGATGTTTTAAAAATGTTCCATCTCCACATCCGATATCAATTATTCCTTTTGGTTGTTTATCTAAGGGTTTATTAAAAATATTAGTAATTATTGTATCTATTTTTTTGAAATAATTTTTATGTGCACCACCACTTCCCCAAACATTAAGTGCTCTATCAACATGTATTTCTGTATTATCGTTATTTCTATTCCATATATAGTTAGGACAAGATGTAAGTAATTGATCAATGTTATTTAAAGTATTTAAGTAAGAAACTGTAACACCATAAGCAGATGCTTTATTAATAAAATATAGACCTTTTTCAGTTATTTTATTATCTTTAGTAAGATTTAATAATTCAAATAATAAATCAATTGATTTAGTTAATTTATCATTGTTTGTGATAATTTTAATTTTATTATTGTGAATATTTATTTTCTTTTCAAAAGAGTATTTGGCTAGAATTGGTCCAAGTAATATCCCCTCTAAATAAGTATTGAATTTATTCGAATTTAGTTGATTGTTATTTAAAATTTTTATTAGAATTTTAATTGATTTTAAATAATCTTCTATATCTTTACTTGTTAATTTTGATTTTAAATAAAAAGATAATAAATATAAGGTTTCATTTAAAAAATCAGAGTTATTAATAATTTGTGTAAGATTACTTTTTACTTTATATCTGCTATCCAAATAATATTTATTTTCCTTGAATTCTAATAAATTACAATTTCTTAAAGTTCTAAGACTTATATTTAGATAGCCAACATTAAATTCATTATTTTTATTGATTTCATTTATAGTAAATGTAATTTTATTTGAAATGGATTTTAATAAGCCTATTTTTTTTAGACCAATGATTGTAGGAATTAGAACAATACCATCTAAATGTTTGAATAATATTTCTTTGTAATTTGACATAAGAATTAATGAATACTTGATTTATGTATAAAAATATTTAATCTATATAATATATAAGTGATAAATTTATACATAATTTTATGACATTAGTACCGAAATATATAAAGAAATTATCACCTTATATCCCTGGTAAGAGAATTGAAGATATTAAATTAGATTCTGATTCAGAAAAAATTATTAAATTATCATCAAATGAAAATCCATTTGGCCCTTCGAAAAAAGCGATTAAAATTTTAGATAATTGTTTTAATGAACTACATAGGTATCCAGATTCAGCTGGAATGTTATTAAGAGATAAATTGTCCAAAATATATGATGTGGGAATTGATAATGTTATTTTAGGCAGTGGAAGTGAAGGAATTATGTCTGCTATAATTAGGACCTTTTTAAATGATAGTGATGAAATAATTGGATCTGAAAATTCTTTCATTGGTTTTAGGGTTTTAGCTAATGCTTCAGGCAGAAAAATAAATTGGGTTAAAACGAATAATTTTCATTATGATTTAGATACAATCTCTGATAAAATAAATTCCAAGACTAAAATTATTTATTTAGCTAATCCAGATAATCCGACAGGGACATATTTTAATAAAGCAAGCTTTGAAAGATTTATTGATAAAGTCCCAGAAAGAGTTCTTGTTATATTAGATGAAGCATATTTTGAATATGCTAAGCATATTGATGATTACCCAGATTCTATGTTATATAGATTTGATAATGTGATTACACTAAGAACTTTTTCTAAAAGTTATGGATTGGCTGGTTTGAGAGTTGGCTATGGAATTGCTCATCGTTATCTAATATCAAATTTATTGAAAGTAAAGCTTCCTTTTGAACCTTCTAGTCCTGCACAATTAGCAGCATTGGAGTCTTTAGATGATTATGAACATTTAAAAAAGTCTATTGAAAATAATTTAATTGGTATTAAATATTTAACCAATAAATTTGATTCAATTGGAATAAAATATATTCCAACATCTGCAAATTTTATAACAATAGTATTTCAAAGTGATAGAAAAGCAAATATATTTGTTAAATTTATGCTTAAAAATGGAATTATACTCAGACATTTAAAAGGATTTGGCTTAGAAAATTGTGTTAGAATTACTATAGGGACTATGAATGAAATGAAGTACTTTATTAAAATTTTAAATACTTATGAATTATAAGAAAATAAATCCAAAATCAAATAACATAATAGAAAATTATCATTTATTAATTTCTGGAGTATCTCCAAGGCCAATAGCTTTAGTCGGTTCAAAAGATATAAATAACAATTATAATTTAGCTCCATTTTCTTTTTTTAATGCATTTGGTGCAAATCCACCAATCATTGGTTTTTCTCCTACTCTAAGTGGAAGGACAGGACTTCCAAAAGATACATTGCTAAATATTAAATCTACTAAAGAATTCACAGTTTCAGTTGTTACAACTGAATTGGTTCATCAAACTAGTTTAGCATCATGTGAATTTGATAAAAATATTGATGAGTTTGAAAAATCGGGGTTAAATAAGAATTTATCTAAAGTTATATCTATTCCAGGTGTTCAAGAATCTCCATTTATTATGGAATGTAAATTAATAGAAATAATAGAATTAGGATCAAAACCAGGAAGTGGGAACTTGATTTTAGGTGAAGTTGTTTTTTTCCATATTGATAAAAATTTATTTAATGATGATGGGAGTATTGATCCTTTTAAAATAAATCAAGTTGGAAGAAGTGGTGGAAGCTGGTATACTGAAGTTAAAAAATCATTATTTAGTATTTCTAAGCCAAAAGGTATAGGAGTTGGGTTTAATGCTATCCCAACAGAATTTTTAAATAGTACTTTAACTGGTAATCAATTAGCAAAACTTGCCTCTGTTGTTAAAATCCCTAAATCTAGTAATATAGATATCCCAAATAAATTCAATGATATATTAAATGATATATCTAAAATGCTAGATAAAAATCAGATTGTAAAAGCATGGAAATTTATTTTAAAATGGAAACAAGTAAATGACTGATATCCTATGGAGTCCAGATAAAAATAAGATAAAAAAATCTTATATGTCTGTTCTAAAAAAAAAGATTAATAATAAATATAATTTAGGTTTAAAATCTTATAGTGATTTATATGAGTGGTCAGTAAATAATATTAATTTGTTTTGGGAAGTCTTGTGGTATGATTTAGATATTATTTATTCTAAAAATTTTAAGTATGTTATTGATGATGAACGTAAAATGCCAGGAGCAAATTGGTTCTCTGAATCAAAATTAAATTTTTCTGAAAATTTATTAAAATATAAAAATAGTAACAAAATAGCATTAAAATTTTATAATGAAAAAGGAAATTATAAGGAGTTATCGTATAAAAATTTATATAAATTAGTTTCCAAAGTCTCATATTCTTTTAGAAAAATGGGAATAAAAGAAGGTGATCGAGTATGTGCTGTAATGCCAAATATAACTGAAACTATAGTATCTATGTTAGCTACAGCTAGTATCGGAGCAATTTGGTCATCGTGTTCTCCAGAATTTGGTATAGATGGTATTCTAGATAGATTTAAACAAATAAATCCAAAATTATTAATATCTTCTAATGGTTATTATTTTAAAGGAAAAACTTATAATATAGTTGATAAGATATCATCAATATCTAAATCTCTTAAATCAATCAAGAATGTAATTACTATTAATTATGTTAATGAGATTAAAGTTAATAATTCATCTATAAGTTGGGAAAAAATTATCAATAATAATTCGAATGAAGTGATTTTTAATCAATTATCATTTGATCATCCACTCTATATAATGTATTCTTCTGGAACAACTGGAAAACCTAAAAGCATTGTTCATTCTGCTGGCGGTACATTGATTCAGCATATGAAAGAATTAAAATATCATGTTGATTTAAGACAAGAAGATAATATATTTTATTATACAACATGTGGCTGGATGATGTGGAATTGGCTAGTTACTTCTTTATCTTTTGGCTCATGTATTGTGTTGTATGAAGGTAGTCCTTTTTATCCAAATGAAGATAGTTTGTTAAAAGTAATAGACAATATAGATTTAACTATATTTGGTACTAGTGCAAAGTATATATCATATTTACATACTAATAATATTATTCCGAAAGATATTGGAAATTTTTCTAATTTAAGATTAATACTTTCAACTGGGTCTCCTCTTGAAGATAGTTCTTTTGATTTTGTTTATGATTGTTGGAAAAGTGATGTTCAATTATCATCAATCTCAGGTGGAACTGATATTATTTCATGCTTTGCTTTAGGCAATCCTAATCTCCCAGTATATAGAGGAGAACTACAATGTTTAGGACTTGGGATGAGCGTTAAAAGTTATGATGGACAAGGGAAACATAATTTTTCACAAAAAGGTGAATTAGTTTGTGATAAAGCATTTCCATCTATGCCAATATGTTTTTGGAAAGATGAAAATAATGAAAAATACATTAATGCATATTTTAGAGATTATGATAATAAATGGAAACATGGAGATTTTATACTTATAAATGATAACTATGGTGTTAAAATATTTGGACGATCTGATTCTACTTTAAATCCAGGAGGAATTAGAATTGGTACTGCTGAAATTTATCAAGCTTTAAACAATTTAAAATATATAAAAGATTCATTAGTTGTTGGACAAACTAAGGATAAAGATGAGAGAATTGTTTTATTTGTAATATTAAATAATGATTTTGATTTTAATAGTGATATCAAAAAAGAAATAAAAATGAAAATTAGAAACTACTGTTCACCAAAACATGTTCCATCTATAATTTTGCCTATTGAAGATATCCCATATACAATGAATGGAAAAAAAGTAGAGATAGCTGTTAAAAAAATTATAAATGGTTTTAAAGTTGATAATCAAGAATCCTTGGTTAATCCAGAATCTTTAGAATTTTATAAAGATATTAAAGAGTTACATATATGAAACCTTATTTGCAATTAATAAAAATGAATATTACTATATTGGTAGTCATAACTTCATATCTAGGTTATTATCTGGGGCTTAGGTATATGGATTTTATAATGGTTGAGTATGAAAGCTGGATAATTTTTTTATATCTTATATCAGGTACTTTTATAAGTTCAAGCGGTGCTTGTATCTTAAATCAATACTTTGAAGTAGAATTTGATAAAAAAATGAATAGGACTAAGCTTAGACCATTACCAACCGGATCAATAAAATTAAAAAATGCATTAACTCTAGGTTTATTTTTCTCTTTTTTAGGTCCTTTTATTTTATATAAAATTAATTTTTTAACATCATTAATGTCAGTGTTAACAATTTTAATTTATATAGTTATTTATACACCATTAAAAAGATATTCATCGTTAAATACTATAGTTGGAGCAATACCTGGAGCATTACCACCATTAGGTGGATGGGTTGCAGCAACGAATCAAATAAATGTAGAGGGATTATTACTTTTTGGCATATTATTTTGCTGGCAAATACCACATTTTTTATCTTTAGCAATTATTTATAAAGAAGATTATAAATTGGGAGGATTTAAAATGCTTCCAGGAGTTGCAAAAAGTTCTAATATAGTAAATTTCCAAATTATCTTTTTTACTATGGCACTTATATATTCTTCAATTGGTATTTATATATTAAATCTCACTTCATTTATATATGTTGTTGGGGCAGTATTGCTAGGATTAATTTTTTTAATTTATTCATCAATTATAATTTTTGATTACTCAAGTAAAACCGTTAAAAATATTTTTATTTTTTCAATTATTTATTTACCTAGTTTATTACTATTGATTTTAATTGATTCATTCTTTTAAATAATTATGAAAATTAATAATAAAATAATTATATGGTTAAATGTTAGTATGATATTTTTGTTTTTAATTATTATTATTGGTGGAATAACTAGGCTTACTGATTCTGGCTTATCCATGAATAGCCAGCAGTGACCATATACACTTGCCCAATTCTCTGCATCTTTTAGAATTGCATTGAAGGAGCGACCATCTAGGTCTGCATCTTGAAGAAAGGATTGCTTGAACTGGTCATCCTTGAGATTGCCGAACTCCCTTGTTGGATCGATTCGCCAAAGGAAGGATGAGTAGACATTGACCACATTCCTGCAATGGTTATCCAGAGGTGTGCTGTTCAGCCTCTTGTCATACTCTTTTGTATC
>CAYVBB010000074.1:0-6392 GCA_964448515.1 uncultured bacterium
TTAACTTAACAGCCAATAATGGATTTGGCTTAAAGTTAAATGATACCCAACTATGGACAAGGCCATTATTAGTATCAAATAATCTAAAATCATTATCTTCTATGTACCACATAAAACCTTCAGCATAAACAAAACCAGTCTTTAATTTCATATTTTTATCAAAGTTATGTTCAAAAGAAAAACCTATTGAACCATCTGGTGTTCCAATATCACCAATGTGCATTTCCTGATCAAATAAATTAGAACTTCCTGTTAATCTTGGCCTAGGACTAAAAGTTGTATAATTCCACGAATATAATAATTCCATACTATTGTAATTTGATAATCTAAGTTTAAATCTAATCCTTGCTTCTTTTGTAAAATAAGGACTAGGATGAGCTATATCAAAAGCACCTCTAGATTGCCATTTATATCTAAAATATACTCTGTAATTAAATAATGGTCTCCATTCTAGCTTACCAACTATTCTAAAATATTGAGCTTCATCTGCTTTCCTTACCCATGAATCCCACTGTATTCCACCTACTAAGTCCTCATGAAATTGATATCGAGATTGAATATATATACCCCTTTCAGCTTGAGGCTGAGCATTTGAAGAATATAAATTATAATATATAGGATCTTCTAACCAATAAGGATCTTCAAAAATTGTAGATTTATATCTTTTATATTCTGAAAATGATCTTTGATAAGGATTGTCAAAATCAATATCATAATCTCTATATAAGATAAGAAAATCAAAAGTATTAAATTGCATATAACTATTAATAACAAATGCTTTTGGCTCATCATCTAGTAATTTTCCATCAGTATCCATTTGGCCTAATTCACCTTGAATAACCATATTTTTAATTACTTTACTGAAATTATAACCAATAACTCTCCTAAAAGATCTAGCATCATCCCAAATAGGTGAACTTCCTGATGATGAATACATTGCATTTATTTCAGGATCTGCAGAATTACTCATATAATTCAAGTAATATACATCTCCAGAATAATCATCATAATCAGAAATATCAA
Source organism: uncultured bacterium (assembly GCA_964448515.1). Taxonomy (GTDB): domain Bacteria; phylum Fidelibacterota; class Marinisomatia; order SCGC-AAA003-L08; family D37C17. The sequence goes on from CAYVBB010000074.1 coordinate 1,024, forward strand.
CACCCAGACCATCAATATCACCATCACCTCCAATTATAGTCTCTACAACTTGTGGATTTAGGACTCTATCATATAAGCTTTCATAAAATGTAATACCAAAATTAGTAGTTACATTTGGAGAATACCTTAAGTTTATTCCATAAGTCCATTCTTCTAAGGAATTAATTAAATTCTCATTAATTTTATTTAAATCATTATTTGAATATCCATATCCTAATCTAGGGTTCATTGTAATTAAAGAAGAAAAACTACCATCAGCATTAATTACAGCATCTCTCATATTGTTATCCTTTGGAAAACCATTTGATAGAAACATTGATAATCTAATTTTACTTGTTGAAAATTGAGCAGCTAAACCACTTAATACAAACTGTGTAGATCTTGTGAAATCTGTACTAATTCCAGTTTGTCTCTTTGAAAACTTATACCCAGATCTTCTAGGTTGATAAAAATCTGTTGATTCGAACACAACTCCTTGGCCATATGCTGCTGTAAAATTACCAATAATTAATTTATCTAATCTAAAAAATGGGAAATTTATTTTTTCAATAGATAAAAAAGCCTTATCAGTATAGACATTTGAAGGTTCCCCTATGTGATTATATCTTAAAGCCCCAAAATTATAGTTTTTATAACCAATCAATAATTTAGTTAATGTTTCAGGATTGGAAGATTGTATAAAATCTACAGGAATTTCATCTTCATCTAAGCTTGAGGAAGATGGGATTGACCTTACCATACTTGTATATCTTATATTTATCTTACTATTATCTGTGTCTGAGTATTTTATAAAATCTAATAAATTTTTATAACCATAATAACTAATCCCTGGAGAGTTTTTCAGTTGAAATGTTCCTGATATTTCACCTCTTTTTTGTTGTGTCAATACTGCAACTACATCCATTGGACTGAAATTTGGTAATGAAGACAAATCATCATAATTCATACTATTAACATTTTGAGGATCGTAATATCTATCTAACCATAATTCAGCAATTCCTTCAGAACTTCCTTCAGAGGCTAACCATTGGTCTGTTTTATATGAAAAATTAGAAGATGTACTATACTCTCTTTTATTAATTAATATATATTTTTTTAATTCTTTAATATCTTTAGCATCTAAAGAATTAACGTTTAATAAATCATAGATTGTATTTATTTCACCAACAGAATTAACATAAAGCCAAAGATCATCTAGCTTATTTTGTGATAAAGGGAGTGATGCAATTTGGTTATAGCTGGTATTATTTATATCTATTTTATCTATACAAAAACAACAACCAATAAATAATAATACTATAACTTTATTATTTATCAAAGTTTACCTTTATTGATAACAAATTAGAAGCTGATAATAAATGATGTGTCAATAAGCTATATGATACTTCTATATTATTAAGCTTGTAAGATAAACCAAACCCAAATCTATTTGGATTCATTTGAATTCCAGTCCTAAATGATAAAGATTCAATAATGTCATATTGAATTCCAAATCTAAAAGAACTTTGCTCTTGCCCTAAAACTTTTTCAATAGCAAAAGTTGTGTATAAACCATCAAAAGGATTATAAGTCAAACCTACATCCATCCTTCTTGGCAATTGAGAGGAGGAAGAACCTTTCCCTATTGAAGGATTATTAATATTTTTAATAAATGCACCAAAACTTATTTTATTTCTCAAAGATGCATGAACTCCAATATCTAGTCCGATAGTTGTAGTTTCTCCCGAACCTAATCCACTAGTACCATCACCATTAACCCCAGCAGATGCATTTTGATAAAAAATCAAACCATTAATATTATATCCAACAGATAATTTTGAATTAGCATCGTCAAGCAAGAAAAATGCTTTACTAAATGAGATAGATTTTTCTGATGATAAATTTTTATCAGATAACCCACTACTATTAGTTCCTAATTGTTGAATTGAAAGAGCAGATTTATATGGCAAGCTAATTGACAAAAATTGATGATTTAAAAATTTCAAACCATATAAATCAGTTGTTCCTGCAATAAATGAATATGGCTTAACATTTACTAATCCTGCAGGATTATAAAATACTGTCTCTAAATCATTCACATCAGATACAACAGCACCTGCCATACCCATTGATTTTGAGCCAACATGAGATAAATTAGAAAAACTTTGAGTAAAAAGACTAAAAGTGACAAAACTTAATAATAATATAATATTTCTAACCATTAATGATTAACTCCTACAACAATTGGAGCAACATCTGTAGTTGTTCTACCTGTTTGAAAATCTGAAGCTTCAACCTGAATTAAATAAGTTCCAGGGGGAACAATTTGACCTAGATGATCTCTTCCATCCCAATCTGAAGTATCTTCATATCTTTCAACAACACCTCCTGTTTCATAATATTTATCTACAATACTTGTTATAAAAATTCCATTTAAATCAATAATCCTAACTATAACTCTAGAGTTTGAAGGAAAGGAGTAACTAAAATCTAGCCTTTCGCCTAATGACGGAATAATTACATAAGGAGCTGTAGATATTTCAGCTTTTATAATAGTTTCATCTTCAACTAAGTTTCCTTCTGGATGATAAATATCATACAACATAATATTGCTAGCACTTTCAACTTCAAATTGCCATGAACAATTATATGTGCCCAATATTCCTTCAACATGCATTACATATTTTGATGGATCATAGGGATCAACCATAAAACCAATAGCTGAATCTTTTACATCCCAATCCCAAACAACAATTTCTATTTGATAATCGTTATCATCTTGCAATACAATAACCTCAGGTCCACCAGATGGTCTTATATCATCATATCCTACAACTAATCCAATAATCTGATATGTAGTACTTAGATTGTCATCACATTCATTACCCTGATTTTGTTCAATAATATATTGAATAGAATTTCCAGATATATTACATGCTGCCTGATTATTGATTGTAGCAGATGGAATATAATTAACAGCGGTAGGATCCATGCATCCAATGCAACTATAATCACAACTCCCATCATCTACTTCAGCATTTTCATCATAATTACATGCTGTATCATCAGCACACCCAGCAACTGGTTCAGGTAATAAAGGATTAAGAATTATTTCCCATGATTCATTAAATATTTCACTAGTTTCATCATGTCCTGTTATACCATTTCCAGTGATATTATTAGATGGTCCACTTTCTCCATTTTCGGTTGTTGATTTTCTAACATAAGAATAATCTAAATCATGAGATTCTAAAACATGGCCAGCCTGAATATTAAAGGGGGTGTCATCCAAGTAAGTTAAAATTCCAGTTTTATCAATACCATACAAATCAAGTGCTTGAGTATTTCCCCAATAAAAGTAATCAACATCTTGTACAATTGAGCTAGAGCCATCCCAATAAAATAATATTAAAGATTCATAATTATCAGCTAAGCTTGCTGATAAACCTATAGTACTTTGACCATCAATAGCATCTAACATATCATCTGTTAATGTGTAATCAGGATCATAAGAATAATAACTATTAAATGTAGATGCATCTTTAATACTTATTGTAAGAGTCTCACCAGATCCAATATTAATATCTGGAAATCTAGCTATAAAGTCACTAGAATATCCTGACCAATAATCACTACCTGTTGGCAAATTATAATAATGTTTTCCTGAAGACTCTGCATCAGATATATAATAATTTGATAAATTAATTGCTTCATCTGTAGGATTATGAATAGCTATTACTTCTGCTTCATCAGAAGTAATTGTAATTTGAGTAAAAATAACATGGTCAGCTTCCTCTCCTAATAAAAAGCCAAAGGTTAAGAAGGCTATAATAATATATTTTTGCATTAATCTTCCAAAATAATATTAATAAGTGAGATTATATCTGTAACATTTATAACTTCATCATAATTAAAGTCAGCTGAGCAAAAGCTATCACCTTCTAATGTAGAATTCCCGATAATATGATTAACTGTAGATATAACATCTAATACATTTATAACACCATCACCAGTCACATCACCATCAGCTATACATTCTTCTACACCACCATCTACTATAATATCAGATTCATATTCAACTGTAATCTGCCATTCACTAGAAATATCTAATTGCTCATCATCATCGCAGTATGCTCCAAGTTCACCTGTTATTTGTACCTCATATACTCCAAAAGGCTGTTGGGTTAATACATTTAAATCTGTTGCGGTTATATCAAATCCATCTTGGTAAGAGCTACTCTCTGGCCATACCACAAAATCAATTTGGTTTCCATCTGCATCTTGAATAGTAAATGAATGTGGACCATTAAATGGAGTAATATCAAAATAATCAACAATAACTCCTGATGTTGTTAAAGATTCTCCATAAAAAGGACACTCGGCTGCTGAGCTTGTGCTAAGATCATATTGCCCATCACAAGAAATAGTTTCACCCGCTTCAAAAGAACAGTTATTAATAATATCATAGACTGAAACTTCCCCTAACTCACCTACTGTGATTGTTATATAACTAACTGAAGTTGCACCTGAATCATCTGTTACTTGTAATGAAAAAATTAAATTTGTAAACTCACTAGGAGCTACAAAACTTATACTAGAAGCTTCAGGCTCTCCATAAAAAACTGGAGTTCCTGACTCCTGATTCCAATAATAACCAACAATTGAGCCATCACCATAGGCATAACTTGAAGTACCATCAAGGGTTACACTATCTCCATAATCAACAGAAAAATCATCTCCAATTACAGCAACTGGATTTTCATCAAAAGTAAATGAAATATCAGATTCATATTCAACTGTAATCTGCCACTCACTAGAAATATCTAATTGCTCATCATCATCGCAGTATGCTCCAAGTTCACCTGTTATTTGTACCTCATATACTCCAAAAGGCTGTTGGGTTAATACATTTAAATCTGTTGCGGTTATATCAAATCCATCTTGGTAAGAGCTACTCTCTGGCCATACCACAAAATCAATTTGATTTCCATCTGCATCTTGAATAGTAAATGAATGAGGACCATTCCATGGTGTAATATCAAAATAATCAATAATTAATCCTGAGGTTGTTACAGGCTGTTCATATAAAGGACACTGCGCTGCTGAACTTGTACTAAGATCATACTGCCCATCACAAGAAATAGTTTCACCCGCTTCAAAAGAACAGTTATTAACAATCTCTAAAATAGTTGCGACTTCTGCTTCTGCTATACAACTACCATCATCAATAGTTGCGCTAGAATCATAATTAGTAGCTTCAGGATCTGTACATCCAAAATCTTCAGGATCATACTGTTCAGCAATAGTAATATCAGATTCATATTCAACTGTAATTTGCCATTCATTATAAATATCTAGCTGCTGGTCATCATCACAATATGCTCCAAGCT
>CAYVBB010000074.1:6402-7160 GCA_964448515.1 uncultured bacterium
GTCTCTATGCAGCTTGATTGATCTGAATCAAAAGAACAATTATTAACAATATCAAAAATTGTTACTTCTTCTGCAGGCAGGGCAGGAACTGTAATTGTTATATCATCAAATCCTGTTGCACCTAAATCATCTGTTACCTGCAATGAAAATACTATCACTGTAAATTCATCAGGAGCTGTAAAACTTATAATAGCAGATTCAGGTTCAAAAAATATTGGGCTTCCTTCTTGCTGAGTCCAAAGATATCCAACTATAGATCCCTCTGGATCCAAATCAAAACTTGAAGTAGCATCCAAGGTAACGGTGCTACCAAAATCTGCAGACATATCATCTCCAGCTATAGCTATTGGAGCACAATTATCATTACAAATAATCATAATATCAGATTCATACTCTACTGTAACTTGCCATTCACTACCAATATCTAATTGTTGGTCATCATCACAGTATACACCAAGTTCACCTGTTATTTGCACTTCATAAGTTCCAAAGTTTTGTGTTAAAAAATTTAAATCTGTTGCTGTAATATCAAATCCATCCTGATAAGAACTACTCTCTGGCCATATAACAAAATCTATTTGATTTTCATTTGTATCTTCTATTGTAAATGAGTGAGGACCACCAAATGGAGTAATATCGAAATAGTCCACAATAACACCAGAAGTAGTCAATGATTGTTCATATAAAGGACATTCTAATATAGAGCTTTCACTCAAATCATATTCTCCGCTACAAGAGATAGCTTCACCTTCTTCAAA
>CAYVBB010000075.1:0-7109 GCA_964448515.1 uncultured bacterium
AATATCCATGTACAACTTCTAAACCTTCAGGATTATGTGTTGGAATAATCCAAACTTCAGAGTTAGACATTATTGAAAATATAGATTGTAAATAAATTGAATTTTCAGAATTAAAAGGATTTAAAAACCACTCTATAAGCTCAACAGCAATCTCTAATCCATAAATTTCTTCAGCATGACATTGACCTAAAATTAACATTTTAGGTTCGTCCTCATCAATATCAGCATTAAATGATAATTTAACTGCCCATATTGGCAAATCATCTACACCTGAATATCCTATAATTTCGTGGTGATATATAATCCCTTCATCTTGAATTTGTGGAAATGGATCGGAATTCAAACCAAAATTATTATTCCATTCATTTAATTTTTGCTCCAACTCATTATAAGTAGTATATCTTTCTGACAATGTGCTTTGGCATAAAACTAAAGAACTAAAAAATAATATTGAAAATAAATACTTCATTATATTTTTCTAATCTATGATAAAATAATATTTATTAAACTTATAATATCGGTAACATTTATAATTCCATCATTATTTAAATCAGCTGAACAAAAAGCCTCTCCTTCTAAAATTGAATTTCCAATAATATGATTAACTGTTGAAATAACATCCACAACATTAACTAAACCATCACCGCTTACATCTCCAGATAAACAAGAAAAATCATCATTAATTGTTATTGATTGTCCATAAATATTAACAAGATCAGCTTTCCCTGAGCTTCTTAAATCATTCCAATAGATTAAATAAGAATTTGAATTTTCATCATACAATTCAATTTGCGGATTATTTTGAGAAAAATCAGCATTACAAACAGGAATTCCATTTTGTTCAAAAACTATACCATCAGATCCTATTTGTTGCAAATAAATATCATCATTTGGAGCAACAGTTCCAGCATAATTTCTAGAATCTTGCCAAGTTACTAAATAACTACCATCTAACGTAGTATATACAAATGGACTTATTTGATTAGAATTAACAGTATTTGCTAATTGGATAGTATCTGAATGATACAAAGTCGATGTTAGTATTGTTTTACAAGAAATATCATAATAACTATTATTAATATAATCTTCCCAGCAAACTAAAACTTCATTAAATGATAATTGATCATTATAAGCAATTGAAGGATTTTGTTGATAACTATCATATGCAGCTATCTCTTCTCCAGTAGAATTCCCAAGCAAACTTCCATTAATATCAATCATTTGTCCATATATATCATCACCATCTCCACGACCATCATTCCATATTATAAAGACACCTTGATCTGTAGTAACAGAATCTAGATAGTCTTGATTTGAATCATAATCACAAACATTAATTCCATCTTCCCATCCTTGTAAAATATTACCATCATAATCAACAGCCATTAATTTTACTTTCCTTCCAGTTAACCAGCTTTCAGAATCATAAATTATAATTAAACCTTGCCCAGGTATTTCATGTATTTTTTTAACATTCTCATCAGCTGAAAAATTTGTAGTCAATGCAATTGGATATGAAAACACACTACCATTATCATCAAACTTTTGAATAAAAACATTAAAAGCTGCAAAATAAACCTGTTCTGAGAATGCTAAGAATGTTCCACTATTAGTATTTACTAAGCTAAATGAATTATAAAATTGAGGTGAAGAAGAGCTTGGATTAACTAAGAATGATTCGTTATCTAATAAACTTAAACTTTGATCTAATACTTGATATTTCAACCTAACTTCTCCTGATACATCTGGGAAAACATGAATAATATTATCATCTAAATTTTCTAATATAGGATAATCTTGAGCATCTGCATTACTTAGAATATAGCCATCTGTAATATTAGAGTTCAACCAACCACTATAAATTTTTTGACCAAAGTTTTTTAAATTTTGACCAAATCTTTGATCTGTCCATGAAACTATAAGTTCATTATTGCCAATATATAAGGCTGATGGTTTATTAGCATAGCTACTTACAGTATTCCCATCAATACCCCAATAAAATTCTGTACCATCATTTAACATTGAAATAGAGCCATTATCATAAATATGTTGTGCATAAATACCTATACTCCCATTTCTTTTATCTCCCCATACAACAAAGGCACCTCCTGAGCCATCACTTCTTACAACGGGGCTTTCTTGTCTTTTATCTGCACCTGAAATTATCAAACCATTTTGATCAAATAAAATTTCTGCATTACTATTTATTAACTGTAAAGATATATCATATTCACCTTCTATATTACTATCATTCATCCACGTTACATATGCATTGCCATTTACGTCTGTTGTTAATCTAGATTCTGTATTATCTGGGATATAAGAAAGACCTGTAAAATAACCACCTCTTGCTACAGCTAATTCATTCTCCCATTCAACTCCATTTTCAACAGTTACTCTCTGTATATATATATCATTATTAACTGGTGTAGCACCTAAATTATCTCTTAAATCATACCAAGCAATATATGCGCCTAAATTATTTGCTTTAACTCTGGGTTTATATTGTCTATCAACTGCAGATGAAACCATTATACCTGAAGAATCATATAAAACAGAACCATCCATGTCAATAAATTGTGCATATATATCATCATTTCCAGATCTATCATCTTCCCATACAACAATTGAATATTCTTCATTATAATAAGTAACTCGAGGAGATTCTTGAATACCTTCTCCTTGATAAAAAGGAATTCCACCTTCTTCTGGAGTTGACCATAAAGTATTGCATGAAGTATCAATTCTTTGCGCATATAAATCTTCATCATTCGATCCAACAGTATAAGACCATACTAACATCGCTGAGCCTGTCGAAGCAACTTCTAAACTCACTCCTCCATACGATAAATCTGAAGAATTCAATAATACTCCAACACCAGGGTTCAATACCTCTGAACCTAAATGAGTTCCGTATAAACTAGGTATTCCAGAGCCTAAAGATTCATCTTTCCATATTGCAAATGCTCCTCCTTGCCCATCAACACATAAATTTGGTGAAGTTTGTTTCCCTGATACTGTTGTCAAGGGAACACCACCAGCATCCCATGCTAATGTACCATCAGAGAGTATATGTTGAGCAAAAAAATCTCCATCATCTGGTTCAAATCTATAATCTTTCCAAATAATATAAGCTCCACCATTGTTATCTGATACTAACTGGGGGTCTTCTTGACGTCCTTCTGCTTTTACTATAATCTGTCCATCTGAATCCCATAAGTCATTTCCATTTTGATCAATTTTCTTACCATAGATATCTCTACCACCATCTCTAGTATCTGACCATGCAAATATAATTTCACCTGAGCTACCAACATCTGCTGTTCTTTGCCATTCAATATGATATCCCTGTCTTAATGCTGAGCCATTATCGTCCCAATCAAACTGACTGAATAAAAATGATACTAAAATTAAACTTATTTTTCTTTTATATATTTTCATAATTATAGATTTCTACTCCATATTTAGTTGCAATAATAACATACTTCCCATTAAGTATTCTAGCAGTATAAGCATGCGAAGAAACAATATGACCTAAAAAGTTAGGATTAGCACTTAATCCATTCCAATTATATATTAATACTCCACCACTTCCAACTGATAATAACAAAATCTGATTAATTTCATCATAATAAATATCATTAACTGTGAAACTATTCGTGCCTTCTAATTTAACTAAATTATTTGTATTATTTCCAAGTAACGTAATGTAACATCCGTCATCATAAAGACCAGCTAAAATATAATCATCAAAACTATAGATAGATTTAACTTTTGATGGTGTTTCAATATCATAATTAAAATCAATATAGTTACTATTAGAATTATAATCATAAACAGAAAAAGTACTTGTTATGTTATTAATTAAGCTAAAATTTTCATTTGTATTTAAATCAATTAATGTACCACAATTACTATCTATATTAGACGTGATAATTGAGTATCCAATAACTTTATTACCTGAAACTCCAACAGAATAATTATTATTATTACTAATCTCACCCTCAAAGCAATCAGAAGGGTATTGAATATAATTACCATTATCTTGGAAATTGGAGCAATCAACATCACTACTTATGTACGAAGATAAATTCCCTCCATAAAGATTAAATTCAAAATATCCAATTTCATTTTGAGTATTATATAACAACTCTCCATTATCTGTAAAATAAATCGAATTATCTGGTAAATCACATCCATCGACTATATCTTCAAGCTCATTATTTTTATAACTAAGATTTAAATAATTTCCTGAAGCGTCTTTAAATACATACTCATTATATGGATTTGCTATAAATACTTTATTATTTTTAAAAAATATATCAGTAATATCATAATCAAAATGAGGACTAATATCTGGAACATAAGTTGTAAAAAACAATCCATCACACGCAGATTCTGAACCAAAAGCAGTTGGATCAAGAGCAAAAGAATAAGCTCCTAGTTTAGATGAAGATGTTTTTAAAGGTGCTGGCAAATTTTGTTGTGAAATAATATTAGCATTATATTTAATTAGGTATAATGCTTCATCAAGATTTCCTATATTTGATTCATCCATAACAATCTGAGTTGAATGTAGGTTTGAAATATCACTAAACACTGTAAATTGAATAGGATCCCAAATTAAGTTTGAATCATAATCATAGCACTGGTCATTATATGATTGAGTAGTACTTTCCAACAAACCAGGTAACCATCCATTATAAATATATTCAAATTTATCTAATATATATAACATATTTGAATCATCAGAGTATAAAAGTGTTCTCAATTCTAAATCATTTTCAAGACTCGATTCATCCAAAACCTCAAAACTATTGTTTTGATATATTTTATTTAAAGAAACAGCACTTTCTTCCTCAATGATTTGATATACTATTAAACCTTCTTCATATTGATTTGCAACAATCAATAAATCGTTTGGTTTAGAATTACAACTTTGATCATATGAACACCACATATCATTATCACAATCTTCTTCATTTAATAAGCTACAATTATAAACATCGAACTCAACATCTTCTAAAACAATTATATCTCTAGATTCTCCCATTAAATTTTCTTGATATGCAATATTATTTGAACCAATAAATGGATTTGATTGCTTATCACATCCTGAATAAAGAAATATTGAAAAAATAAAAATTATATATTTGAATGTTTTCATTTATTTAAAACTCTCTCTTTCTTAAATAAATTATATATTCAAAAATTAACTTATCAAACGTTTTCAAATCTTCAACCCATGAATAATCTGCATTTGTATTTCTGCCTCTATGCTTTATTATAAATTTACTCTTATTATTATTTCCATGAATAAAACTATACCATATAGATATTTGTCTATCAATATGCATTCTATTATAATGTAATTGATCAGCAATTATGTTAGAACTATATTGTCTTAAATTTTCATTTATAGAAAATCCGATTTTTTTATTGTTTAATTTATATTCATAACTTAGAACATAACTAAATTCTTGATATCCTCTATCCATATAATCAGTAGATATTGTTTCATCATTTCTAGTTATATTTTTAGCATCAAATAAAGTTAATGACATATTATACTTGTTATATTTATTAGTATTTGAATATTTAATCTTAATACCATTAAGCTCTAAATCAAATTCTGTAAAATATTTATTATAAAATTGAGTTTGATATAAATAATAATAATTTAATTTGGATTTCTTCTTAATTAGCGGTCTTTCAAATCCTAGACTATACTTACTAAAATCAAATTCACAATCAGTCCCATCATAAATATAATTTACAATTCCTTGATCCACATCAATATACTCTCTTAGATAAATATCATTTATAAAATTATATGAAAAATCTAAAAATCTATAATTTCCTAAAGGTTGTTTGAGCTTTATTGAAAAGCTATAATTGGATTTTTCATTATTATCTAAAAAATAATTCTTCTTAAGGATAAAATTAAATCTTGTAGATCTTTCTAAAATTTTTAATTTTGATGATAATGTTTTTTGTGTTGATATATATCTGGAAAATAAAATATTTTCATCATCTGAATATTTTAAAATATTATTATCATAACCAAAATAGTAATTACTCTTATAATCTAATGGGAAAATCAAACTAACAAATACTATAAAAGAAAATAAATATACTCTTTGCATTATTTTAATTCGATTAAATCTGATTCAATTTTGACTAATACATTACCATTAGAATTAGAATTTTTAACTAAATAATAATTCAATCCAGGGGGGACATTAAAAAACATAGTATTAAATCTAGTTAAATTTCTTTTCTTATCTAATACATCAATATAATAAGCATCTTTTTTAGATTTAGTTATCTCATAACTTTGATTTATCATACCTCTTCCATTTTCTTCAATCTTAAAGCTATAAAAATCATCTTCAGAATTAAGATTATCTGTTCTTGATCTTATTTTTAATAAAGCTGGCCCTACAATTTTAAATTGGAAATCATTATTTTCATTAATTAAATACCATTTTTTTGATTTTACAAAGGTTGTATCTCGTAAATAAAAAACATTATTAGATTTAACAATGTTAACTGGGGAAATATCAATTCCAAATTCTTTATCTTTAATCTCATCATAAACTACTCTAATATCTACTTCTGGATTACCTTTTAGTGGTTCGATAAGTAATTTTACCATTGAAGGATTATTAATTTCCTCCAACCAAAAACCTGCATTTGTATATGAAAAACCTCTTTTGTTAGGGACTTTTGATAATGAAACTTTCTTCTTATATTTTAACTCTTTTGTAGTTGTATCTGAACCATTGATAATATTTAAAATAAATCCAAAAGATTTGCTTGAATTACTATTTTTAGATATTTTAGTCCTAGAAATTATTTTTACAGTATAATCTTTATTTCTATCTAAAAATTTTTCTAAATCAGAATATTCCAAATAACCTTTTTTATCTAAATGATAATATGTTCTTGTTTTATTTTCATCAGATATTTTAACAATTTCAAGATTTTTACTATTGCTAGGCTTAAGTGGTAAAGAATATGCAAATGTTATAAATAATAAAGTAAATCTAAATAATAGAATCAAGCTCATCCTCCTTCATTTTTTTTCTTATTTCAAAATGGCTATA
>CAYVBB010000076.1:0-7106 GCA_964448515.1 uncultured bacterium
CCCAGAATTTAATAATTTATGAATATGTTGATCTAAAGAATGATAAGGAAATCCAGCTAAAGGGACAGTTGATGCTGCACCATTAGCTCTTTTTGTTAATGCAATATTTAAAATATTAGACGTGATTTTAGCATCTTCATCAAAAGTTTCATAAAAGTCTCCCATTCTAAATAGCATTATTGAATCAGGAAATTTTTCTTTAGCATCCCAATATTGACGCATTACAGGAGTAGACTTTTTATTTTTTATTATATTTTCTTTCATTACCATCTCTATAAGTAATTCTTTCTTTATCTAGATATTCCAATAATGGAACAGCATATTTTCTCGATGTATTTGCCAAAATCTTAAAATCAGAAACACTCATTGTCTTCTTTAAGTTAAAATATTTTTCAATAGCAATTAATAAATCAAAATAATTCTTTTTAGAAAAAAACAAATTACCATTAATTACTAAAAAATTATTATTATTTTTCTCAATATTTAATAAACTTTTTAATTTTTTTTCACTTATGCTTAATTTTACTAATAAAGATGAAAAATCTGATGTTTGAAATTTTTCTTGATCAATTATATTAAATAATTTTTTCTTTAATAGTTGATCTTCTTTTTCTAATTTAATTTCAAAATTATATAATGAGTATAAATCATCTTTAAATTTCAAACTATCATTATTGCATAAATCATTTAATAATTTTTTTAAAAATATTTCTGGAAGTAAAACAGTTTGATTTAATTGTTCAAATATAATTCCATTTAAATATGGATTATTTATATGAAATGAACTAATAGTTTTAATGATTTTTTGATTAAAATTGTTTAATTGTGATGTTGTAATTATCCAGGGATTAGTATCTCTATAAAAATGAATATCATCTAACTTACTTAAGATTTTTTTTAAAATTCCTTTTGAAAGACCTAAATGATAAGACAAATTTTCTTGATCAAATATATTTTTATCACGGTAGTTTATAATTTCTCTAATTACTTCATAATTTTTTTCTTTAAATAAAAAATTTTTAATATAATTACTTTTATCTGTCCATTTACCATCTATATTAATATCAAATATTTTACCACCCCCAATAGTTGTCATTGGAGAAAAGTTTCTTATTATAAATCTATCATTAAATGAACATATTATTTCTTTTTCAAATTTCAACAATGCAACATTATTTACTGTTTTATCTGCAAAGAATATTCTTGCAATAATTTCTTGAGTTCCTAAATGAATTCTTATCCTTTGATTATGTTTTATATCTTTTACTAGTTCAATTTTTGCAATTGCATTCTTAACCAAATGGAAATAACCTATATCCCCTAAGTGAGATCCTCTAAAAACCCTCCTTTTATCAATATTTTGTATATTAATTGCTGTTCTAGTGCCAATTTCTACTTTTGATACTTTTGAATTATGACTTTGCATTGATCTTACAGTTACAAGCTCATTACTTGGAAGTAAATTTATTTTACTATTATCATTAACTATACCTGAAAGGACAGTTCCAGTGACAACAGTCCCAAATCCTTTTTTTATAAATACTCTATCAATAAACATTCTAAAAACTTCTCTATCAAATCTTATTTTAATATTATTAGATAAATTTAAAATTTCTTCCTTTAAGCTATTTATACCAATATTATTTACTGTTGATACTTCGATTATCTTTGCATTTTCTAAAAATGAATTTTTTGTAAAAATTTTAACCTCATTAATAACCAAATTAAGCCATTCAGAATCAACTAAATCAATTTTATTTATTACAATAACTCCAGAATTGATATTTAGAATCTTTAGAATATCAAAATGCTCTTTAGTTTGAGGCATTATACCATCATTTGCAGCAATAACTAAAATTGCAGAATCAATTGCATTAACACCTGAAACCATATTTTTTATAAATTTTTCATGACCAGGGACATCTATAATTGATATCTTATCATTTAAATGAGCAAATCCAATATCAATTGTCAATCCTCTCTTTATTTCATCCTTAAGATTATCAGTATTTTGACCTGTTAAACTTTTAACAATTGATGTTTTTCCATGGTCTATATGTCCTGATAAACCAATAGTAAACTGTTTCAAACTAAAACCTTATTCATTGTTTTTATTATTATATCGATTTGATCTTCAGTTATTGCTTTTAAATCAATATAATATCTATTACTATTAACATAACCAATTATAGGGTATGGACTATTTAAAAAAGATTTAAATAATTCATTAACTTTTTTTTGTTTACTAGAAATTGAAATTGCAACACTATCAATTTTCTCTGTTGGCAATGAGCCACTTCCAGCCTCAACTTGAGAGTTAACTATATTAATTTCATTATTATCGATTACTTTTTTTGATAATGAAGAAATAATTTTTTCTGCATTCTTTCTAAGTTCTAATCTTGATTTTTTAAATAATTGTATTGATAAATTATTTTTAGAAATATTTTTTGAAGTATAATAAGTTCTTAATATAGTTTCCATAATAGAAATTCTAATTTTATCGCATCTAAATGCTCTATACAAAGAATTTGATTTTATCTTATCTATATATATTTTTTTACCAGCAATTATTCCAGATTGAGGACCACCTAATAATTTATCTCCACTAAAAGTCACAATATCAGCACCTTTTTTGATATATTTATTAATCATTTTTTCAAATGGTAAACCTAAATGTTTAAAATCTGCAAATGAACCACTACCTAAATCAATTAATAAAGGGATATTATATTTTTTTGCTAATAAATGTAATTTTCCAATATCAATTTCATTTGTAAATCCTACAACTTTATAATTACTTGTATGAACATATAAGATACCAGCTGTCTTATCAGTTATTGCATTTTCATAATCCTTCAAATGTGTTTTATTTGTAGTCCCAACTTCAACCATTTCACTTTGGGATTTATTAATAACATCAGGGATTCTAAATGATCCTCCTATCTCAACTAATTGACCTCTGCTAATTATTATATCTTTTTTAAAGCAAATACTATTTAGCATTAACATAACAGCTGAAGCATTATTATTGACAATAATAGATTCTTCGCATTCGCATAAGGAATTAAACAACGTAGAAATATGGCTATTTCTATCACCTCTTTTACCTGTTTCTAAATTTAATTCTAAATTAGAATATGGATAGTTTCTTAAAATTCCATCAATTAGAACCTCTTTAGAAATAGGAGCCCTTCCTAACCCAGTATGCAATATTATTCCTGTACCATTAACTACTGATCGAAGGCTATTATCATCTATTTTTTTAATCATTTTATCTATTTCATTAAAAGTATATTCTCTTATATCATTGATTTTAAGATTATTTAATATATCTTTTCTAATGCTAGACAAAATAGTACTTACTGAGGATTTTAAAAATTTTAATGGTAAGTTAGTAGATTGAAATTTATTCATAATTTCATCTACAGAGGGGATATCTTTTAATACCTCACGGGCATTATTATTTGTAATCTTCTTCATTTTTTTAAAAAATAAGACATATTAATTAAACCAATAAATCTTTTTCATTAATTTTGTCAATTTGTGAATCTTTTATATTTTCTTCCGCATATTTTAAATATACTTTCTGATTAATAAATAAATTAAAGATATCTTTATCCAATTCATTATCAAGCGTCATGAACCTTAATATATTCATAGCTTTGGACAATGGATATCCATCCTTATAAGGTCTATCCGGAGCAGTTAATCCTTCAAATACATCAGCTAATGCAATAATTCTAGCTTGTATTGGCAATTCATCTCCAGAATAGCCATTTGGATAACCTTTACCATTAATTTTTTCATGATGACATCCAGCATAAAAAGGAACATTATTCAAATGCTTAGGATATGGTAACTTATCTAATAATTCATAAGTTAAAGATACATGGTCTTCCATGATTTTTCTTTCTTTTTTACTCAATGTTCCTCTTTCTAATGTAAGAAAATCTACTTCTTCATCAGTTAATATATTTTGAAATTTTCCATTAAAATAAATTTTATTCTTAGAAATATTTTTGACTCTTTTTTTTAATTCATCAGAAAAAAATTCTCCACCAGTGTTACATTTAATAATAAATTCTAAATCATTATCAGTCTTATTAATTTCTTCATTCATTTTATTTTTCAATGATTTATCATTATGATTATAAATCAAATCATAATATTTAATTTTAATGTCTCTTTTAAGTACTTCAAATCTAACTTTTATATGATCTATTTTATCATATAAACCTTCAAGCTTAGTTGATTTATTCATAACATGCTCAGGAGTAGCTACTTTACCAAAATCATGCAACCAGCCGGCAACAAATAATTCTTCCATTTCTTCTTCATTAAATCTAAAACTTTTAAAAGCACCTTTTTTTGCATCATTAATTGCATTTGCAATCATCATTGTTATTTCTGGTACACGATTACAATGGCCACCTGTTGTTGCATCTTTATGCTCTAATGCCTCAGCAACAAGCTTAATAAACGATTTAAATAACTCTTTTTGTTCTTCAATTAACATTTGATTAGTTAAAGCAATTGATGCTTGTGAAGATAAAGATTCAATCACTTTAATTATTTCTTTCGAATAATTAATTATTTTTCCATTTTTAATAGGATTTAGAAGCTGGATAACTCCAATAACATTATCCTTATGATCTTTCATCGGAATGTTTAAAAAACATTTTGAGTAATAATCATGTTTTTCATCAAAACCCTTTGTACCTTCAAAATCATATTCCTTATTTTTATATGCATCATCAATTTTAATTGTTTTATTTCTTAATGCGCAGACTGCTGAAACATTATTATGATTTGGTTCATTAGTTTCAGTATTAAAAAGTTTTACTGGATAAATTGTATCAGGAACAGGATCTTTTGTTCCACCTAAGAAGATATCTTTAGATTTATTTTGCATAATTACAAATTCTAACTTTGTAAAGTTTTTGTCTGCAATATATAAAGTTCCACCATCAGAATTAGAAATCTTTCTTGCTTGGGTAAGTATATTTTCTAATAGAACATTGATATTTTTTTCTTTTGATAAAGAAATACCAATATTTATTAACTCTTCAAAATAATTATTATTTAAATGGGATGTTCCCATAACTAGTTCTTAGTTTTTTTCTTTTACTCTTGCTGCTTTACCTTTTCTTGAACGTAAATAATATAATTTAGCTCTTCTTACTTTCCCTTTTTTAAGAACTTTTATACTATCAACATTAGGTGAATAAATAGGGAATATTCTTTCAACACCTACATTGTTTGAAATTTTTCTTACAGTAAATGTTTTAGAAATATTATCACCTGATGAAATAGATATTACGACTCCTTCAAATGTTTGGATTCTTGATCTATTTCCTTCAATAACCTTAACACCAACAGCTACAGTATCACCTGATTTAAAATCAGGGATATCTTTTTTTAAATTATCTTTAATAGACTCATAAATTTTATTCATTATCACTCCATTTTTTTAGATTTATATTTTTTCCATAAATCTAGTCTTAATTTTTTTGTTTTTTCTTCTCTTTGATTTAGAAACCAATCCTTAATTTTTTTATGATCTCCAGATAATAAAATATCTGGAACATTATTACCTTCAAATTCTCTTGGTCTTGTATAATGAGGGCCATCTAATAAAAGATCATAAAAAGAATCCTTTTTTGCAGATTCATAATTATTTAAAACTCCTTTTTTTAAGCGTACTATTGAATCAATCATAATCATTGCTGGTAATTCTCCGCTTGTTAAAACAAAATCACCAATCGAAATTTCATCAGTAACAATTTCATCTCTTATTCTTTGATCTATACCTTTATAATGACCACAAATAAAAATCAAACTTGATTCTTTAGATAATTCTTTTGCTTTAGAATGATTAAAAACTTGTCCATCTGGAGTTGGGAAAATAACTCTATGCTTACTATCATTTCCAACAACAGATTTTATATCCATAACTGCATCTGATATAGGCTTGGCTTTTAATATCATTCCTTCACCACCACCAAAGGGGTAATCATCAATCCTTTCAGATGAATTATCTAAATAGTTAAATAAATTAAAAATATTATATTCTGCAATATTCTTTTGTTTTGCTTTAAGTAAAATACTTTGATTTAAAACATTATTAAACATCGCAGGAAATGGGGTTATTACATTAAATGAAATCATTTATAAATTTAAAAACCCTTCAATATTTTTCATAATTACTATCTTTTCATCAAAATCAAAAAACTTAATATATTTTTCTAATACTGGAATTAAAATTTCCCTATTATTATAACTAACTAATATATAGTTAGCACTTGGTAATAATAATACATCCAAAATTAATCCTATTTCTTCTTTTACATTAAAAAGCTTAAAATTAATAATATCATTAAGATAAAAATTTCCATCATCTAAAATAGGAAGATCATCTCTTAATACAAAAAATTCTTTATCCCTTAATAATTCTGCATCATTACGATTATTAACAGAATCTAATCTAAATATTTTTCCCAAACCTTTCAAATTTAATAAATCAAATGATTTAAAAGAATTATTTATTTTAAACCATATATTCACATTTGCAGATAAAAGATTAGAATCTTTATTATATAAAAAAAACTTTAATTCACCTTTTATTCCATGAGGTTTAACAACTTTACCTATTGGAATAAATTTACTATTTGATGAATTATTCAATTACTTCAAGAATTGCTCTTTTATCACCTTCTTTAGCAGTTGCTGCAGATAAAATTATTCTTAAAGCATTAACATTTCTACCCTTTTTCCCAATTACTTTACCTAGGTCACCATCACCAACAGTTAATTCATAAATTTTGGTACTATCACTTTCATTAATATTAACACTTACTTCATCTGGTTTGTCAACTATCGCTTTAACCATATCACTAAGTAACTTATCCATAATATCATATCTCCTTAATTATTAAATAAAGTTTAACTATTAGTTTTTAATCAGATGATTTATCCTGATCCTCTATTTCTTTAGCTTCCTCTGCTGGAGCTTCTTCAGCTTTAGCTTCCTCTACTGGAGCTTCTTCAGCTTTAGCTTCCTCTGCTGGAGCTTCTTCAGCTTTAGCTTCCTCTACTGGAGCTTC
>CAYVBB010000077.1:0-7020 GCA_964448515.1 uncultured bacterium
ATGATTTAAAAAAGGATTTTGGTGCTCAAATTTGGTTTGAAACAGTAAAATTAATAAAAGAAAAAGTTCCTAATTGTACTATCGAAATCTTAACACCTGATTTTAGATATTATAAGCCGGCACTAGATTTAGTATTTAAATCTAAACCAGATATTTTTTCACATAATGTTGAATGTGTTGAACGTATTTCTAAATCTGTTAGGCGTAATTCAGACTGGAATAGATCTTTAAATGTTTTAGAATATGCAGTTAATAATAATATGTTAACTAAAACAGGGATGATGGTTGGATTAGGAGAGACTGATGAAGAAATTTTTGAAACAATGAGATGTGTAAGGAATCTTGGAGTTGAAATTTTTAATATTGGACAATATCTTCAGCCAACTATAAATCACTTATTAGTAGATAGGTATGTAGAACCAGAGATTTTTTCATTATATAAAGAATATGGTTATAAAATTGGGTTTAAGGTTGTTGAATCAGGCCCGCTTGTAAGATCTTCTTATCATGCCGATCAGCAGGCTAGGAGATATAATAAGAATACTATGACATTTTAGCATGATTATTGGTTTTGGCACTAAGTTTGTATTATAATTATTTAATTAACTTAAGGTTTAATACTTATGGAATATTCAGTTTTACCTCTTAGAAATACAGTTTTATTTCCCAATCAAATAATTCCTATTTATATAGGACGAAAAGCTTCTTTAGATTTAATAAATGATATTGGTGATTCTGGAAATAAAGATATTGTAGTTGTTGCTCAAAAAGATGGTAATGTAGAGTCTCCTGTTGATAGGGATTTGTATATGACTGGAACACTGGCAACAGTAATGAAAATTTTTGATATGCCTGATAATTCAAAATCAGCAATTGTAAAGGGAATAAGAAGGGTTAAATTAAATACGATAACATCAGATAGTCCTTATTTTAAGTCTACTATAGAAGAATTAACTGAAATTGTTTATCCATTTCAAGAATTAGATGAATTATGTTCTAGTTTAAAAAAATTATTTTCAAATTTAATTGAAATAGCTCCTTATTTATCTGAAGAGCAAACTAACATACTTATTAATATAAAAGATCCTTCTCAAATTTCTGATAAAGCAGTATCAGTTATTAATATTCCTACAAAGGAAAAACAGGAGATTTTAGAAAAGCTAGATATCAAAGATAAAATTAAACAGACAATTAAAATTATCAATAGAGAAATACAGAGGCTTGAGCTTGGAGATAAAATTCAAGCAGATGTTCAAGGAGAAATCTCAAAGTCTCAAAAAGAGTATTATTTAAGGGAACAATTAAGAGCAATAAAAAAAGAATTAGGAGATGAAGATTCTTCTTTAGAACTCGATGAATTAAAAGAAAAAATTGATAAAATAAAAATGTCAGAAGAAGCTACAAAAGTTGCTAATAAAGAGATGAAAAGATTACAAAAAATACCAACACATTCTCCTGAATATACTGTGACAAGAACTTATTTAGATTGGCTCATTGAATTACCTTGGGAGAATGAATCTAAAGATAATGAGGATATTAAGCATGCTAGTAAAGTTTTAGATGATGGGCATTATGGTCTTGATAAAGTAAAAGAGAGAATTGTAGAGCATTTAGCTGTTAGAAATCTTAAGCGTTCACGAAGTAAAAAAGGTGAAGTTATAAAAAGTCCAATACTTTGTTTTGCTGGTCCTCCAGGAACAGGAAAAACTTCTATTGGTAAGGATATTGCAACTTCGATGGGAAGAGAATTTGTTAGGATTTCATTAGGTGGAGTTCGAGATGAAGCAGAAATTAGAGGTCATAGAAGAACTTATATAGGAGCTCTTCCAGGAAGAATTATTACTAGTCTAAAAAAAGCAGGGACTAAAAATCCAATTTTTATTTTAGATGAAATAGATAAATTAGGAACAGATTTTAGAGGTGATCCATCAAGTGCTTTATTAGAAGTATTAGACCCTGAGCAAAATTTTTCATTTAATGATCATTATTTAGAAGTGGATTTTGATTTGTCTAATATTATGTTTATTACTACAGCTAATAGGGTTGACCAGATTCCTGGACCATTATTAGATAGAATGGAAGTGTTGGATTTTAGTGGTTATATTCATGATGAAAAGATACAAATTGCAAAAAAACATTTATTACCTAAAATGATAAAAGAACATGGTCTTAAAAAGAAAGAAATAACCTTAAATCAAGAAGCTCTATCGGTATTGATTGAATCTTACACAAGAGAGGCTGGGGTCCGAAATTTAGAACGACAAATAGCTAATGTTTGTAGAAAAGTTGCAAAAAATATATCTGTTGGAACATATAAATCTATAAAAGTCGATGGTAAAGAAGTTTCTAATTTACTGGGGCCTGAAATATTTTTTTCTGATGTAGCTGAAAGGTGTACAAAACCAGGTGTTGTTATTGGATTGGCCTGGACAGCATTTGGTGGTGATATTTTGTTTATAGAAGCATCTAAAATGCTAGGTAAGGGTGGATTGAAACTAACAGGTAAACTCGGTGATGTTATGAAAGAATCAGCACAAGCTGCATATTCTTATGTTAGAACAAATGCTAAGAAATTTAATATAAGTGAAGATTTTTATAAAAAATATGATATCCATATTCATGTTCCAGCTGGAGCTATTCCTAAGGATGGTCCGTCTGCTGGTGTTGCTATGATAACATCAATCGTTTCTCTTTTAACAGATAAGCCTATAAAAAATAAATTAGGTATGACAGGTGAAATTTCATTAAGGGGTAATGTTTTGCCTATTGGTGGATTAAAAGAAAAGTCAACGGCTGCTCATAGATCGGGTTTAAATCATATCATAGCTCCATTTTTAAATAAAAAGGATTTAGAGGATATCCCAGATAAAGTGAAAAAAGATTTAAAAATATCTTTTGTGAAAGAAGTAGAAGATGTTATTAAATTAGCACTTGATTTGTAAATCAATTAGGGCGATTAACTCAGTTGGTTCAGAGTGCCTCCCTTACAAGGAGGAAGTCGGGAGTTCGAGTCTCTCATCGCCCACAAAAAGCCCTTCAATATGAAGGGCTTTTTATTTAATGTTTAAATTTAATTAAATCTTATAATAATCTATAAATAAGGAACTTAAATGATTAAATATGTCAATTTAAATGGTATTGGTATTGTTAGTATGTATTCTAGTAATAGAGCAAAAAGAATAATCATTTATGTTAGAAAAAACAATGATATTAGAGTAGCTGTTCCTAGAAATATTAGCATTGATAATGCTAAAAAATTTGTATTGTCAAAAACTAATTGGATAAAAAAAACACAAAAAAAAATATCAAAAAAAATAGTTCTAGATTATAGTAATATTAACAAAAAAATAGCCAAAAAGATTTTAATTGAGCGTTTGAATAAGATATCTATAGATACTGGTCTTTTATATAATAAAGTAAGCATTAAAAATCAGAAAACTAGGTGGGGGAGTTGCTCTTCAATTAATAATATTAATTTAAATATTAATCTGATTAATCTCCCCTTAAGATTAATAGACTATGTTATTTTTCATGAATTAGTGCATACTATTGAAAAGAATCATTCCAGAAAATTTTGGAATTTATTAAATAGATATTTGCCTGAAGCCCAGAATCTTAATAAGGAATTAAATAATTATGCTCTTTAATAAACTATTAAATTCAAAATGGACTTCAGTAAATAAGTATAAAGGGTGGTATCATTATCAAGTTTTAAACATATTAAAAAAAGATAAAAAAGTTGAAATGTATGCCATTTGTAAAAAAGAATTTAAGATAGTAATACATGTATCTGAATTAAAAGATAAAGAAAAATGGATATCTGGATGGAAAGACATTATTGATTAGTCTGTTTTTGAATGCCAATATGCTAAGCCAATAAGAATAAACTGAATTGGAAGCCTTATATATGATGCTGCAAAAGAAGAAATTCCAATTAGTTCTTGAGGTTTTTGATTAAATGCTAAATATATATTTGCTGGATATACAGCAATCAATAGAAGTATTATTCCGTATGAGCCAATTTGTCTTGATTTGGGGAATAATAATAATAAGCCTAATAATATCTCAAAAAAACCACTTATATAAACAAGTTCCATCCCAATAAATTCTAGATAAGGTGGAATTATATCTAAAAACCAGTATGGATCTGTAAAATGCTTTATGCCAACATTTATATAAAAATATACCATTCCATAAATAGATAGATTTTTAATAATATGAATCATTCAGATTTTTTAGTTAAAAAATATAGTAATCCAAAGTGTATTAATGCAAAAATATTAAGTAATATTATATGTATAGGATATTGCCCCATAACTAGTGGGTTATCAGCAATAGGTGGTTCCATTGTATAAAAATAGTTTGCTTCACCACCAATTAAATAATTAATAATATGAATTATTATTAATAGTGGCTGAGTATAAAGAAATACTTTTAGCCAAGAGTATACCCTTGGTCTATATCCTAGTATCATATAAAAGTAAATTGCAGAAAATAATATTCCACCATGAGAAACATAGTACTCATAATAAATTAAACCTTCCGTCCCTGTTGTATAAACCGGAGTTAAAATTGAATAGAAAGCTCCTACACTAAAATAAAATAAAAATTCAAATATCCATTGTTTGTAAACTCTTTTTATTTTTGTGTTTTCTAATAAAGGAAGAAGTCCAGACATTATTGATGATAAACTACACATTTGAAGGGGTAAGCTCCATTGCATATCCCAAATACCCATTTGGTATTGATACCATTGTACCCATATAGCACGAAAAAGTAAAAAAACACCTATAAATGTATTAAAGTTTCTAATTTTATTTTTTTTGAGTAAAATTTTAGAGAAGAATAATAGTATTGATATAATCAAAATAGTTAGAATAGTATTTATCCACCACTCATTAGAAAATAATGTAATTGCATAATATCTAGTTTCTAACATAGGTATAAATTTATTAATTTATAATTAAACATATAAGAATAATATAATGGAATTAAAATTATTTGATAATGGTGCAGAATTTTCAGAATGTAGAAAATATAGATACACTCTTTGGCGTACATGGAATATTGATAAGTCAAAAATAATGTTTCTTGGATTAAATCCTTCTACAGCAGATGAAATTAAAAATGATCCAACAGTAACAAGGTGTATTAAATATGCACAAAAATGGGGTTATGGTGGGATGTATATGATGAATATATTTGCATTTAGAACAACATATCCTATTGAGTTAAAAAAAGCTAAAGATCCTATCGGGATTGACAACGATAAATGGATTAAAAATATATCAAAAAAGGTTGATTTGTGTATAGGTGCATGGGGTAATGATGGTAAGTACTTAGATAGATCAGAAAAAATAAAAGATATAGTTAAGAATTTATATTGTTTAAAAGTAAATAGTTCAGGTGAGCCTTCTCATCCACTCTATTTAAAATCAAGTTTAAAACCATTCAGATTTATTTAAAATTTAAATTTTTATTATATAAAGTGTAAATTACATTATGAAAAAAATATGTTTAATTTTCTTTTTATCACTTTGTTATAATCAGACAAATATAACCACGCCATTTGGTTCTACTGGGTTTGGTATTTGGATGACAACTGAACAGGCTTTTAAAGAAGATGTAAATACAACATCTTTGATTTTTGATTTACATTTGCCATTTGGTTTAGAAATGTTATTTGGAAAATCTATTTTATCAAATGCTGATTATTCTTTCAATCAGTTTGGACTTGCTTATGATGTTAAAGTTTTTGATTGGGGATTTAAAGTCTTTGAAAAAAGGTATGATGCAGATGATTTTGATTTTATAGAAAATTTTGAAAAACAAGAGACTGGTATTGAGTTATATAGAAGAGGAAGAAAATTGAACTCTTTTTTTCGTTATTCAAAGTATAATTATAATAATATTTTAAATCCATATGATGATTATTTCTCAATTGGTGGTGTTGGTAGAATGACAAGACTTTACACCTTTGGCTTTGGTATTAAATCTCCAGTAGAAAAATTATTACATATGAGATATTCATCTCTTGAACTTACTTTGGGAACCTCTTTTTAGATTGAAAATAATAAATTGTTCATTTAATGTAAAAAGGCTTAAATTTGTTTTGTCTGATAATAAATATGAATTTTAAGGAAAAATTTACAATGATTAAAAATATAATATTAATTACTTCTCTATTATTCTTGTTTTCTTGTAATAATGGAATGTTATCATCAAATAATAAAGTAGAAGTTGATACAGTTCATTCAGAAGAACATGAATATATCCAATTGCAAGTTAAAATGCATAAAGCGTATACATTACTAAAAGCATTTAATTCTGGTGCAATTTCACAAGAAGAATACGATCAGTTAAAAAAAGAATTAATCTAGAAAAAGGACTAGCATATGTATGAATTAGTTAATAATAACCTTATGTGGTTACTAAGAATTCCCTTGATAGGTACTTTTTTTTATCACGGTTATCCTAAATTAGGAAATGAAGTTGCTAGTTTAGGATTTATAGGATATTTGATTGGTCCATTTGAATTTTTTGGAGCACTTTTTTTGTTAGTTGGTCCATTTATTAATGATCAGATTCAAAGAATTGGTGCATTAATGATTGCAGTTATTATGGCTGGTGCAATTTATATGCATTTATTTAATTGGAATGATACATTAAAAGATGTTGAATGGCAAATACTTTTACTTGCAGTTTCATTGTTCATTGCCCTTAAAGATTGTGATATTATGTTAGAAAATGATTAAAAACAATAGTCAGGTTATCGCAATAGGAGGAGGTGGTTTTGGTAGAAATCCTAATCATCGAGTTATAGAGCAATATATAATTGATCAATCTGGTTTAGATAATCCAAATATTTGTTTTATTCCAACAGCTAGTGCTGAGGATAAATCCTATATTGTTAATTTTTATAAAGCTTTTAGTAAACTAAATTGTAATCCTACACATTTGAATTTTTTTGAACGCACCCCTAATCTGCGCTCTATACTAAACAAACAAGATATTATATAT
>CAYVBB010000078.1:0-1593 GCA_964448515.1 uncultured bacterium
ATTCTAGAATCACCAACTCTATTATAAAAATTAATGTTTTCATTCTTTATTCTTTCATCAGCTGAAAAAGCAAATGAAGAAACAATAAATATAATATATAAATATATGTAATTCATTTTATTTATAGTTCATTTCTAAGTTACTAAAAAATAGACTAAATACAATGAGATATAAATCACATTTACAAGATGTTACATCCATTATGTGCTCAAAATCAAATTTATTAACTCAATTATATCTGATATATCTAAAACGCAATCAAAATTAATATCAAAAATACTAATATTATCACCATTTAAAACTGATTCTACTAATATAATAATATCAAAAATATTAATACTATTATCATTATTAATATCTCCGTGAAAATCAGTTTTTATAGATGTAAAATACATCCCTCCTGATGAAATTCCTGAAATAAAACCAGTTTGCTCACATGATTCATAATAAATAAGGGAAAATAAAATCACTTATTAATTCAAATTGAGGAGTATTACCTTCACCTAAATTATTATAATAAAAGATATTATTATTACCTGAACCGATTAATAAATCTTTATCATTATCAAAATCTATATCGACAGATAAAATTGTTGAACGTAAATTAACATTTATATTATTATAATTTGTACTTTGCAAATCAAAATCAAAGTCATATTTATTTCCAACATTTTCATAAAAATAAATACTTCCATCTATACAACCTAAAAGAAGATCATAATCATCATCATTATCTACATCTATAAATTCAGGTGCAGAATACCCTTGAATATCTATGTTTTCTAAAGTCCCATTATATTCAAAATTTTGATTGTAAGCTGTTCCAATATTTTCAAAATAATGAATAACACCATTGTAATTACCTATAAATAAATCTAAATCATTATCATTATCAATATCAATGAACTCAGGAAATAAATTATTACCTAAATCCAAGTCAATAAAATTATTTGTATGCATTTCCCATATCGGATTATTATCTAAATCAATTCCAATGTTTTCATAAAAAATAATTTTACCTATCCAAGGAAATGATGAAGGAGCATAATTAGTTCCTATAAACAAATCTAAATCACCATCAAAATCAATATCTACAAATTTTGGATTAATATCAGATAATAAATCAATTGTATCAATATAATTATATGTTTGCAATAAATAATCATTATCTACATTTTCATAGAACATAAAATTATTTGTTAATTGATAACCATATGCACCTGATAAAGTTGTAACAAATAAATCACTATCATTATCATTATCAATATCAATAAAAGATGGTAAATTTAATCCTGCTGTATTAACAGGATTTTCATATGGGAATTGAGTAATTATATTATCATTATCCATAATAGGATTGAATTGATTCCCTATATTCGAAACAATATATAAACTTTGTTGAAAATAATCTCCCCAAGATAAATCTAAATCTTGATCATTGTCTAAATCTATAAAACTAATTGCGCTTGCACCATGTCTTGATTGACCAACAATATAAATTTCTTGCCAGAAATTTGATTCTAATGTAAAAGTTGGAATATTATTATTTAGACCTGAATTATTAAAGTAATTTAATGTTCCTATAATATTTCC
>CAYVBB010000078.1:1627-6980 GCA_964448515.1 uncultured bacterium
AATCTTCAAAATATTTATAATAAGATATTCCTCCTGAAAACAATGAACTTGAAGTAATAATTTCATAAGAAGAATCATTATCAAAATCATAAATATAAAACCACAATATATTTGATAAATCTAAAAATCTAGTAGATTGTAAAATAAAATTTTGATTTTCATTTAAAAAATATCTTATATGACCATCTTCATCTAACAAAAACAAATCTATAAAACCATCTTTATTCCAATCAGCCCATTGAATTTTAGGCTTGTTAAAACCACCTAAAAAGGGGCTTTCATATTCAATATTATTAGAAACAATCTTTCCAAAATCTGGCTCAATATTAAACTGATATGGAAATACAGTTGATAACAATAATAATCTAATTAAAAACATAATCATTGAATTGTTATTGACCTACTAATTGAATCTATCTCATAAACACCTAAATTATCTATAAATTCAGGATGATGCTCTATTATAAAATCAGGATCAAATGACCTAAATAGCATTCGAGCAGTTATATTTATATTTCCTATTAATTCTTCAGGTATAATAAAATCATAATATACATACCTATTTTGATATGCTAATAATGCAGTACTATTTATATCATGTGTTTTAGTAACATTATTTACAATATTTCCATTTTCATCTAATATTTCTGTTTTAAATTGAATTAAGTTAGAATCATTAAAATCTAATTGTTGATTTGGTAAGACTTTACCCGATTGAAAAATAATTTGATTATTATGGTTTATAACTAACTCAATCCAAACCTGCCTATTAAATGATGTTCCAGATGGAATACTATGCGCTGTTTTGCTTTCAATAGTTAATGGAATTTGCAACATGTCTCCAGGACTCATTATAGAAGGTATTGTATCATTTAATACATCAAACTCTATCTCAGCTGCTGTTGATAATAAATCTTGTACAGATTCATATAATGGATTCTCATTAATTGGAATATTTAAATCAATATCAACACCTATAAATCTATGATCATGATACCCATTATCTTTCTCAGGCATATGACAATTTTGACATGAAACACCTCCAAACATTGAAAATCCTGGAATTCTATTCCATTCAGTAAACGTGATTTCAGCTTCGACATCTCTGACTACTAAATCATGACATGGCAAGCACATTTGAGATGATGAATAGGTTGGCAAATAATATGAAGCATGGTATCCATTAGGCTCTGGATTTTGTATTGAGCCAAACTTAATATTTCCAAGTGGATACAATTTATATTGAGCTGTAGCTGCTAAATTATCTTCAGCATGAATCGTCTGACTTAATCCAGTAACAGAATGACAAACATCACAACCAATACCATCTTTAATAGATTGATTTAAGTCGCTATTTAAAAATTCATCAACACTCTGAAAAACCGCTGTATTTTCTCCAGTCAAAAAAGAAACAGGATTATGACATTGCATGCAAAAATTTTCACCAACAATAGGATGATCATTGTTTACATCATTCTTATACGAAAAAAACAATGAACTTCTTGATGTATAAGAATGCATTGAAGAAAACCATTCATTATAATGATCTTCATGACAATCCATACAATCAGTTGATGGCTTAAAGTCATCAGCTGATAGTTCAGTTGAAAGTATATTACCTTCATTATCAAGATTGTATGATTTGAATGGCAATTCATAATTATATTGCTCTGAGGCTAATTCACATCCAATAAAATCATCAATAATTAACCAAAAATAATTTTGCTCATTTAAAATAATATTATTTAGGACAATTGAAGTATCATTTCTATTTTCCGTTGAATAAAGTAATAGATTTTGATCATCAATAAAATTTGAATAATACAAATTGTAAGATTTAAAACCATAATTAACAGATTTATTCCAATTTATTAATATATTACTGAAATCAAAATCAATCATAGAGATAGATACATCTTGTTCAAATGGATATATTATTCGTTCTATAATCATAATAATATCAAAAATATTAACTATTTGATCTTCATTTAAATCTGACATCTCAGAATACAAATCATTAATACTATAATCAACCATCAACATAACATCAATAATATCAATACTTGAATCATTATTTAAGTCTCCTTTATTAAAGGAATTACAATCACATAACGTAATAGATATAAAAAATAATAAAATTGTTAATATAAGTAGTAATCGTTTCACACTATTAATTTACTATCTCAAACTAATAAAAGATAAAAAAATTAATATGCTTTTAGGGAAAGTGTTAAAATGAATTTAGCAACTGGCTCTTCTTTAAATTTAGTAGGTACATAGGCGGTAATAGCTATGGGTTTATTAATTCTTTTTTTTGATATTTCTGTTTTTTTAACCATATCTGATATTAATTTACCATCATTACAAATAAAGTGCACATCACCTTCAGCTCTTTTTAAAAAATCAGCTTTAAAATTCTTAAATAATAAATTGATTTTACATTTAGACTTTTTAATTAAATCTAAAGCTATAGCACCCCCTGTTATATCAGCCCCTACAGATAATGCACCAAAATACATACTTCCAACATGATTTTTAGTTTTTCTTTTTAATGAAATTTTAATTTCAACACTACCTTCAGAAATCCTTACAACTTTTGGATTGCAATAAAAAATCATAGGTACTTTTAAAAAACCAAAAAACTTTAAAAAAAGTGTCGTTCTAAACTCTTGTGATATAAATCTCATCATTGTATATTTTTCTTTGTTATAATTAGTTACAAAATTTATTATATATTATATATATTATTTAAATAAATTTTATAAACCTAAAATAGGAACAATTTATGAGAATATTAAAATCATCATTTTACTTTTTACTTCTAATTAATTTTTCATTTTCTGAAGTGATTACAGAGTCCACAGCAATCAATATAGCTGAAAACTTTTTTTATTCAAAAAATCAAAGAGATTTAGTTGACTTTAGCTACAATGATAACATTCTTATTAATTATAACAATGAAAATATATTTTATGCAATAAAACTAAATCCTAGAGGTTTTATAATTGTAGCTGCAGATGATTTAATTATGCCAATCCTGGGTTATAGTTTTGAAAATGAATTTATAATTTCTACAACATATCCATCTAATATAAATTATTTATTTAATTTATACTCTTCTGAATTAAGCAACGAAAAAATTAATAATATTCAAAGAGATGATGTGGCAATCCAGTGGAATAAATATAGTAATCCAGTAGACTTTGAAAGTCAAACTAGAAGTGTTTCTCCATTACTTCAAGCTAGATTTAATCAAGACTCTTCGTGGAATGATATGTGCCCTGAAGATCCAGACGGACCTGGTGGGAATGTATATGTTGGTTGTGTAGCTGTTGCAATGGCTCAAATTATGCATTATTGGTCTTATCCAGAAATTGGCTATAGTTCTCATGGCTATACTCATAATCAATATGGATATCAATATGCAAATTTCGGTGGTTCATTTTATGATTATAGCCAAATGGCTAATACATACCCTACATCTGAAAGTCAGGAATTACTTTATCATTGTGCTGTATCAGTTAATATGAATTTTGGAATTGATGGTTCTGGATCTCAAACTTCAAGAGCTCGTAATGCATTAAGAAATTATTTTATATTTAAGAATGATATTGATGAAATTTCTGCCAGTAGCTATAGTTCAACACAATATAGAAATATTTTACAAAATGAATTGAATTTAAATAGACCGTTATATGTTGATGGGTGTGATACTGAAGGTTGCCATGCATGGAATATTGATGGTTATGATGGCGATTATTTTCATAATAATTTTGGATGGGGTGGCTCACAGAATGGAAATTATCTTTTAAGTTCTTTAAACGGATTTAATTATGATCAAGGCGCACTTATTGGAATTGAACCACAAAGTCTTGATAATCCAAATGTAGTGATGCAAGAATATTCATATAATGAATTTCAAGGAGATGGAGATAATGTTACAAATCCAGGTGAGATTATTGAATTGTATGTAACCTTAGAAAATTTAATACCATGGAATGATGCAGAGAATGCTGATGTAATTTTATCAACAAATGATGGATCTATATCAATTATTAATGAATATTTATCATTTAATAATTTAGATGTTGGTGATTCTTACACAAATAACAATAGTCCTTTTTTAATTTCTTTAGCAGATGATATTAGCTTATCTAATCATATATTAACTTTAACAGTAATATCTACTGCAGATAATGGAGAATCTAGCCAAAACTTATATGATATTAATATTGATGTGACTTTAGATCAAATGGGTTTTCCATATACAACAACTTTAATTGATGATAGCGGAAATCCATATAATACAGTTACAACTATAAAATCATCTCCTACAATAATTGATATAAATAATGATATGGTTTCTGAAATATTTTTTGGTGATGATAATGGTTTTTTCCATGGAGTTAATAATAATGGGGATACTCTAGATGGTTTTCCTATTGAACTTGAAGGAAACAGTAAAGAAATATGGGGTTCTCCAGCTGCTGCAGATATTGATAATGATGGAGAAATTGAATTCATTGTAACTTCAAAAAATAAGCACTGTTATATCATTGATGAGTATGGAAATATTGAATTAAACTATGAAACAGATCAATATTTAATGGGAACACCATCATTAGCAAATCTAGATAATGATGAAAATCTAGAGATAGTTTTTACTGGATATTCAAGTTCTGGAGATGTATTTGCTATTAATTATGATGGTAGTGCTGTTAATAATTTCCCTGTTGAAATTAATTCAAAAATTCTTAATGGTGTGGCAATACATGATATAAATAATAATGGAAAAGATGATATTGTTGTTGCAAGTGAAAATGATAAAGAAATTCATATCATTTATGATAATGGGTCATATGAAACTATATTTACTTCACAGGATAAATTTAAAGCTGCTCCATCAATTTTAGATAATAGCAATGATCTTACAATACTTATAGGTGATACTGGTGGATTATTTTATGGAATAAATATAGATGGTTCAGTTAAATTTGTTATTCCAACAACAGATGATATTAAATCAGAACCCGGCTTTATAACACATAATAATCAAATTAATATATTTTTTGGTTCAGAAGATGGTTTCCTTTATGGAATAAATAGTGAAGGACAAAACTTAGCTAATTGGCCTCAATATATAGGAACTGAAAAAATTAATTCATCTCCAATCTTTGCAGATTTAAATAATGATAATGAGCCTGAAGTTATTTCTGCTACTAATGAAGGAAAATTAATAATTTTCCATATAGATGGTACTGAATTTGAGAATTTTCCATTACAATTTAGTGTAGGATTTGAGAGTTCACCTTCAGTTATAAATTTAGATAGTGATATCGATTTAGAAATTATT
>CAYVBB010000079.1:0-6773 GCA_964448515.1 uncultured bacterium
TTGATTTAGATGAGGTTTGCAGTGATGTCGATGATGATGATGATGGGGATGGTATATTAGATGAATTTGATTTGTGTACAGGTTTATGGGGTTCAAATCCTGATGAAGATACTGACTTTGATTTTGATGGGCTATGTGATAATTTAGATGATGATGAAGATAATGATTTAGTGCTTGATGATGATGATTCATGTTTAGGAGAAAATTCTAGTGGTGATTCTGATGGAGATGGGATATGTAATGATTCTGATGATATAAGTTGTGAAGGGTATAGTTGTCATCCTAGATTAGTAACCACTGAGGATATTCCAAATGATCAAGGAGGAAGAGTGTATATTACTTTTGAATCATCTTCAGCTGATACGGGTTCTTTAAATAGAGATGTAGAATTTTATACAATAGAACGATTAGATTCTCCAGATGGTGGTCCTGTGACAGATGTTGATTCTATTTATAATATTTGGGTAAATGTAGGAATGACCTCTGCTTATGGAGAAGAAGAGTACATTGTAGAAGCAACCACATTATTTAATGCAACAGAAAATCAAGAGGGCATTACATATTTTAGAGTAATTGCTTCAATGGATGAAGGTGTATTTGCTTCAGATATTGCTGAAGGTTCTTCAATAGATAAT
Source organism: uncultured bacterium (assembly GCA_964448515.1). GTDB lineage: Bacteria > Fidelibacterota > Marinisomatia > SCGC-AAA003-L08 > D37C17. Next base: position 636 of record CAYVBB010000079.1, read on the forward strand.
TTAGCTCCTTCTATACCAGGAGATTTAAATCATACCTATATTGAAAATGATATTTATATAGAATGGTCTGAGCCAGTTGATGTAGATTTTTTAACTTTTGATGTTTATGCAAATAATGAGTTTATTGCAACAACTGCTGATAATAATTTTACTCATGTAGCTCCTGGTTATGATACTATAATAGAATATTCTATTATGGCTACAGATTTAAATTATAATGATAGTGATTTATCAGAAATTTTATCAGTTAATCTTCCCATTATAGGTGATACAAATTATAGTTTTGATATTAATGTTTCAGATCTTGTTATGTTAGTTAATTTTATTATTGAAGGTATCCATAATCCCATTGGAGATGTAAATGGTGATGGTTTTGTAAATGTAAGTGATGTTGTAGCCCTTGTTAATATTATTTTAGATGATTGATAGATAAATTTATCTATTATTACATTAATTTGAACAGATAGAATTGTATTATATTTACTATAATCTAAATCTATGATTTCTTATCTAAATATAAAGAAGGATGAGTATAAACCAACTCTGTATGGTTTTTTATATTCTTTTTTAATTGTATCCTTTTTTATCCTTAGTAAATCTTTTAGAGATTCTCTTTTTTTAAATAATTTCTCTAAAGAGGATTTGTCCTATTTATATTTAATTACACCAATAATAACAGGTTTTTTAGTTTGGTTTTTTTTAATGATACTAAAAAGATTTAATTTAACTTTTAAATCATCCTTAGTACATTTAATTGTCTGTTTTATTGCTACAGTTTTATTGCTGAATCCAAGTCAAAATTCAATATTTATTTATTATATATTTGTAGAATTCCAAATTTCTATAATTGCAATTTTATTTTGGGATGTATTGAGTGATTCTTTTACAAATAGGCAGGCAAAAAGATTATTTGTAATAATAACATCTGGTGGTTTTTTATCTGCTTTAATTGTAGGGGGAAGTTTATCATCTATAAGTGAGTATATACCACAGGATAAATTTGTTATTGGTTTTAATTTTTTAGTTCTTTTGTGTCCATTCCTTGTTTATTTATTAACAAAGTCATCATTTAAAGAAGATACATTAGCAGTTCAAAATAATAACTCTGAAGTTTCATTAAAGGATATTTTCAAAAATAAATACATTTTAAATATTATTTTTATAACATTTATTTTTTCAATTATATCAGTAATAATTGACTATAATTTTAAAATTTTATCATTTGATAAATTTCAAGATAGCCCATTAGAATTAACAAATTATTTTGCAAAATTCTATTCTATAACCTCTTTTATATCTTTTGTTATGCAACTTACCATATCAGGGTTTATTATCAATAGATTCGGAATTAAATATGCACTAATGATACTACCTGTTTTATTATTTTTATTTTTTGTGCTGGGTTATTTTATTACTCCTTTTATAATCGTTTTATTATTAAAGGGGAAGGAACAGATTTTTAAATCAACCTTGCATGATACTTCGATGCATATTTTATGGATGCCAATTCCAAGTTTTAAACGAATTGCAATAAAACCTTTAATAAATATATTATTAAAAAATATTTTCAGTTCAATATCAGCAGGTTTATTAATTATGTCGGTTTACTTTAATTATACTTTTGTAGATTTTATCCCAGTAGCAGCTATCTTATTATTAATTTTAATATTTTTAACAAGGAGAACTAAAGATTATTATGTTCAAGAATTAATTAAAGCAATTGATGATAGAACTTTGTCTCTTGATGATGCTTCAGCATATATCACTGATGATAGTGAGATGCTAAATATTATAAAGGATAAACTAATAGGGGAAAAGAAAAATCGATATTTTATATTGAGTTTGCTTGATAAATCAATTTTAGATAAATGTAAAGAAACAATGGGTGAAATATTTTTTGATAGTGATGCTATGACTCAGAAGCTAATTTTGAAATATCTTGTAAATGATCAGAAAATAATTTCCTCGGAATATTTAAAAAAAGAAATAAATAATAACTCTGAAATATCAATAGAAAGTTTAGATATTCTTTGTAGAAGAAATATTGATAATATTGAAAAGATAAATGAAAATTTATTTAACATTGAAAATGAGAGATTAAAATTTTCAGCCTATAATAATAGTATTAAATATGATTATCAATCAAAGGATAGAGCATGTGATTTAATTAAAAGAAATCTAAAGGATCAAAGTAATTTATCAAGTCTAATTGATTGTATCTCTCCTGAGGCATATATTTTTTCTAAGGATGAAATAATTAATTTATTTTCGAATATTGATTACGATGATTTTATAAATAGTCTCAAGTTTGTTTCTTTAAATAATTGTGATAGAGAAGTACTTGAGATAATTTTTAAAAGGCTCCCAGATGGTTATTATCTTAATAATAATGTTAAAAAAATGTTTAATATTATAAATAATAATGATCTATATAAGTTTTTAGAATATAAATTTTTAGACTATTCTGTAACAAATCAAACCAAAAAATTAATTAATGATATTGTTCGTTTTTTAGATGATGAAAAATATATTCCTATTTATATTGAATATATCAATTTAACTACATTTGATTATGAAATATTAGAGAATGTATTTGATACATTGATATATTTTAAAAATAAATATAAGCAGTATTTTATAGAAAACAAAATTTCAGATGATTTAATTGAGAAGCTAATTTATTCACAATTTTACGATATTAATCTTTTATATCAGTTAAGTGAATCAAAAGAATCAAATAGATTAATAAAAGAGTTTTATGATAATAAAGTAAAAGATAATTCAAGAATATTAATGAAGATTATGTACTTTTTTAATGAAAGTTTATTTAGTAAAAATTTACAGCTAACAATTTTTGAAAAGAACATTTATAAATCCAAAGTTATTGAAATATTTGAAGAATCATTAAATGTTGATTTTAAAAACAAGATAATTCCTATCATTGATGATATTACTCTTTTAGAAAAAAATAATACTGGATTGAAATTATATAATCAGTTAAATACTGTTACTTTAGATAGTATATATAGTAAAAGTAATATTAATCAAGATCCATGGTATTATTTTATTGTATTAGCTGATTTAAGTTCAGAAAAGAGTAATGATATAGATTTCAATCAATTAATTAATAATAGATATTTTAAATTATTATTTAATAACTTAAATTTTAATGAAAAAGATATTTTTAATAAATCTAATAATGAATCAATTTTCAAAGCTATGATAACGAATTTAGAAAAAACACTTTATCTTAAAGATTCGAGTATATTTGATGGTATTCCTGCAAAAGAATTAATTCATATTGCAAATAATCTAAAAGAGGTCAGCCTACTTTCTGAAGAAAAGATTTTTAATGATGGTGATATCGGAGATTCCATGTATTTTATTGTTAAGGGTGATATCAAAATATTAAAAGGAAATTTAGAGCTTGTAACGCTTAAAAAAGGTGATTATTTTGGTGAGATGGCTCTCTTAGATGGAGAATCAAGATCTGCAGATGCTGTTACTTCTACTGATTCAATTTTGTTAAGATTAGATGCAAATGATTTCGATAAAATTATGTATTCAAATGATAAAATAGTTAAGGGTATTTTATCGATGCTATCACAAAGATTAAGAAAAGCTAACGAACTTTTAAATAAATCGAAGTAAAGCTATTTACTGAGAAATGAAGTTTTATTCTTAAATTTCTTTTCAAAACTATCATAGTAAAAATTAACTTGATAATAAAAATCTGCTATTTTTTCATCAATAACAAAAGAATTGTCTGCAATTATTTCTCTAGCAGGAAATTGAATTTCAAGTCCTCTTTTAAATTCATTAATACTTAAATCTAAAGTATTATTTAATTTTAATACTTCATTTAAAATAAGTACTTCATATAGTCTGATAAGATTTTTCTGATTTGTTATAAGTATTGGTTTTAAATCACCTTCTAAATTCCAATAATTTTGTAATTCTTCTTTAAAATTATAGTTTTCTGTTAAAACTACTTCTTCTATAACCATACTAGGTCTAAAGAAATTTTGATTATCACTTATAGATGGGTTGATTTTTATAAGTATACCTCTGCGAGGATCATCGATAATTGAGAAATAATTTTTTAATTTATCAACTTTATGGTTTTTATTATGATTGAAAAATATAATTTTTTCAGAGTTAACAGAATTAAAGTATTCTTCTCGTTCGATTATATCATATATCATTCTTTGAGTAATGACTCTTTCACCTGGAATAAAACCATTTTGAATATTTTCTATAATAGTTTTTTGTTCATCTGATTCTGGAGAAATTATCTTAGAAGATTCTTTAACATAATCAAGATAATCACTATTTGTTATAAAACTTAAATCATAAACGTCTGATTCTTTTAATCTATAGCTATTTGGAAATAATTTATTGCCAAAAGAATCAAACATTTTAGCATCTTGAGGAATTACTCTACTGAAATTATCAGAATTATCTTCTATTATATGTGGAGTTATTACAACAATAACTTCTTTTTTTATAATTTGCTTAGCTTTCCATGTAAATAGTTTGCCAAGCCAAGGTATTTTAGAAATAAGTGGTATTTTTCCTTCATTATCAGATTCTTTATTGCTAATTAAACCACCAATTATAAATGGAGTATTATCAGCTACTTTAACATAAGATTCAACTTTTCTATTATTAATTATAGGTGCTTCTAAGACACCTGAAGAAGAAAAATTCTCAGTTTCTGTTATTATTGTTTCAACTTGCATCGTCACATCTTTTAAATCATTGCTAATTCTAGGTTTAATATTTAAAACTATCCCAACTGGTAAATATTCAATATCAGGTATTAATATTTCATCTCCAGAGTAAGATGAGACAGGGAGTTTAGTAATAGGGATTTGTTGACCTATTTGAATTCTTGCCTGTCTTCCATCTAAAACTAATATAGATGGTCTTGATAGAATTTCTGCAGATTTTGCATTAATTAATGCCTTTAATTTTACTTGGAATACATCATCTAATTGAGATGTAGTTAAATATCCGTATTCATCAGTGGTTGTCGTAGTAAATGAATCTTCAGAGTAAATTATTGAAAGAGGAGTAGTTACACTGCCATCAATACTTGGAGTTTGAATACTTAAATGATCTTCTTGATTAAGGTATTCAGTGTTTATCCCTGTATCAGTTAGATCATCACTATTTATTTCAATAACTAAAGCCTCAATTAATATCTGTTTAGCTGGTACATCTAGTTGATTATATAAAATATCTAAAAAATTTGTATATAAACCAGGGTTTTCAATATCATAACAGGCTATAATTCTTTCAATAGGGTCGCTATCAACAGGATTGTCCATAGAAGTTCCTGAAAGATATTGAGTAAACCCTTCTTCATCATCATCATCATTATCAGAGCTTAGGCTTGAAGATCTAGAATCAGGAATATCAACAATAAAAATACCTCCTGCATCTTCTAAATAAAATTCATTTGGTTGAAGATTCTCTGTCCATTCATCATAAACATAAACATTTTCATGTTCAATTGTATAATAGCCAAGAGCTTTTAATGTAGTAAGTGCTCTATTCGATGAAATATTACTTAGTTTTGAAATCTTACATTCATAGCCTTCATAAGAAAGTGCTAGAGATGTAATAATATAAAATAGAATATATTTTTTAATCATATGTGTTGTTTAATTTATTTATTATAATAAAAAAGCCTCCTAAATATAGGAGGCTTTTTATCACATTACAAATTTATTTGAAATGATTTATTTTTTTCCGATTTTTACTTTAGCACCTTTTTTAGTTGCTTTATCTTTTGATGGATCACCTTTTTTATCATCAATTTTTGGAGCAACTTTTTCTTTCTTAGCAGATTTTGCATAATCGTCTAAAAATTTTAAAAGTGATTCTTTTTCTTTAGTAGAAAGACCTTTAAAATTTTTTTCTTTTGCTTTAGCTAAAATATCTAAATCAGCTTTTTTCAAAGTAATTGTTGGCTTTGATGCTTTTTCATACTCAGCTTCTTTAGCCATTAATCCTGTTGAAAAAAGACCTAGTAGTAAAGTAGCAATCACTAATTTTTTATTTAACATTGTTTTATTTCTCCTCTTTCGTTTATTAAAATAAGCTTATTTTATCAATCAATCTTCAACTAGC
>CAYVBB010000080.1:0-6081 GCA_964448515.1 uncultured bacterium
CAGCAGATGACTTAAAAGACGCAGCTATAAAAGTTGTAAATGAGGCAATAAAATAATGTCAATATTAATTAATAGTAATAGTAAAGTTATAGTTCAGGGAATAACTGGTAGTGAAGGTTCTTTTCATACAAAACAAATGCTAGAATATGGTACAAATATAGTTGCAGGAGTAACTCCTGGAAGAGGTGGACAAAGTGTTTTTGATAATATTCCAGTATTTGATACTGTTAAAGAAGCAAAAAATAACACTAATGCAAATGCATCAATAATTTTTGTTCCACCAAGGTTTGCAGCTAATGCAATTATTGAATCTGCAAAACAAAAAATCAATACTATCGTATGTATATCTGAAGGAATTCCTGTAAGGGATATGATCAAAGCAAAAACAATTGTAGATAATAACAATGTAAATTTAATTGGTCCAAATTGTCCAGGGATAATAACAGTTGATGAATGTAAACTTGGTATAATGCCTGGATTTATTGCAAAAAAAGGAGCAATTGGAGTTATTTCAAAATCTGGAACTCTTACTTATGAGGCAATAGATCAATTAGTTAAAAATGGTTTGGGACAAACTACTGCTTTAGGAATTGGTGGTGATCCTATTATAGGAACAGATATGAAAAAAGCCTTAGAATTATTTGAAAATGATGCTGATACAAAAGGTATCATCCTTATTGGAGAAATTGGTGGAACAATGGAAATAGAAGCTGCACTATGGGCAAAAGAAAACTGTTCTAAGCCAATAGTTGGTTTTATTGCTGGACAAACTGCTCCTCCTGGTAGAAGAATGGGACATGCTGGAGCTATAATTTCAGGCGGTGATGAAACAGCTATAGCAAAAATGAAAATAATGACTAAATGTGGTATCCATGTTTGCAATTCTCCAGCAGATATTGGAAAAAAAATGAAAGAAATTTTATAAGGGATAAATATGATAAATAGAACATTTGCAATAATAAAACCTGATGCTGTTAAGAATAACTATGTTGGTAAAATTTATAATCATATATTAGATAAAGGCTTTGATATTTTATCAGCTAAACTTATCAAAATGAGTAAATATCAAGCGGAGAAATTTTATTTTATACATAAAGACAAACCATTTTATGAGGAATTAACAAATTTCATGTCTTCAGGAAGATGCATGGTCTTAGCTCTACAAAAAGAAAATGCTGTAGAATATTGGAGAGAAGTAATAGGAGCAACTAATCCAAATGAGGCAGGAGATGGTACTATAAGAAAATTATATGCTAATAGTCTTGGTGAAAATGCTGTACATGGATCTGACTCAGATGAAAATGCTATTAAAGAGATATCATTTTTCTTTTCAGAATCAGAATTAATTTAACATGGAGATTTTATGAATTTATTTAGATTTTTATTAATTTTTATATTTTTTTTCTGCTGTAATACAGAACCTATTAGAAAAGAAATCTCTGTAGGAAAAACAATAAAAATTGAACCTTCTAACTTTCAATCAAAAATTAATAATAATTATAATTTTTTATGGTCAAAACCACAGTTTTCTGGAGAAAACAGTGAAAAATCGATGCAATTTAAAATAGAAAATAATAAAATGCTATTCACTCCTTTAATTGAAGGTAATTTTGATATTAGCTTAACTGTTGAGAGCTTAAATAATACTGACTTGTATCAAGAATTCTTTTCTTTTCAAGCGATTGATAAAGGCATTAAAAATAAAAATGTTTCATTAAATAATTCAAACCAAATACAAATCAAAAGATATACCATTCAAATTGCTTCAGTACCTACAATTGATGAAGCAAAAGAATATCAAAGTAAGTTAAAAAATAGTGGATTTGATGCTTACACTGAATCTTTAACTCTAAAAAATAAGCAATATTGGAGAATAAGAGTTGGTAATTTTACGGATTATAATAAAGCTAAAGATGTTGAGATGCTTTTAAAAGAATTAAAATATGATACTTGGTTTACTAATATAAAATAATAAAAAAAACTAATACTTGGTAATATCGTACTCATATATCTAAATTATTATGTTTAATAAATTTTACTAAAGAGAAAAAATGGCCGTACCAAAAAGAAAACAGTCAAAATCAAGAAGTAGAAAAAGAAAAGCTCAATGGAAAATGAAGGATAACTTCAATTTATCTACTTGCTCTCAATCTGGCACTACACATCTAAGACATCATGCTTATAAAGTTGATGGTGTTCTCTACTATAAAGGAAAAATTCTAGTTAAAAATAATTAATTTTCTGTATGAAAATTGGATTAGATATAATGAGTGGTGATAATGCACCATTATCAAATATTAATGGTGCAATCAAGTACATTAATAATCCACAATCAAAAGACAATGAAATTGTATTGTATGGAAATGAAAATATTATTAAAAATAATGCAACCTTAATAAAAAAATATAAAAAACGAATCTCGTATATTTATACAACTAATATTGTAAATATGAATGATTCTCCTTCATCTGCTTTTAAAAACAAAAGAAATTCATCATTAATTAAAATAATTGACGATCTTAAATTAAATAAAATCAATGCTTCCGTTTCATCTGGAAATACAGGAGCAATTCTTGCTTCTTCTTTACTAATTTTAGGCAAAATCGAAGGTATAAAAAGGCCAGCTCTAGCACCATACATACCTGTAGGGAAAAAGGGATTTATATTATGTGATGCTGGAGCAAATAGCAATGTTAAACCTGAACATTTAGTTCAATTTGCATTTATGTCATCAGCTTATTTAAAACATTTAGGCAATATTAATAAACCTAAAATAGGATTATTAAATATTGGAATTGAAGAAAACAAAGGAAATCAATTAACAAAAGATACTTATGGTTTACTAAAAAATAATTTTCCTAGTTTCATTGGCAATATTGAATCTAGAACATTATTTGATAATATAGTTGATATTGTTATATGTGATGGTTTTACAGGAAATATTGTATTAAAACTTATTGAAGGAACAATTAAAAATATTGTCAATAATACAATGAAAAGTATAGATAGTCACTCGTTAAGTAAAATGGTAAAGCCTGTTTTATTTCCAGTCTTAAATGATTTAAAAAGATCATTTGATTATGAAGAGCATGGTGGAACACCTTTATTAGGGGTAAATGGTATTGTAATAAAGTGTCATGGTTCCTCAAATGCTAAAGCAATTGAAAATGCATTATTAAATACTCAGATTTCTCATGAAAACCGCTTATTAGATAATATCAAAAAAACTTTAAATAAAAATTTAAATGAATAATGATAAATTAATATTTTTATTTCCTGGCCAAGGTTCTCAATACAAGGGAATGGGTTCAAATATATATAATAAATTTAAAATTGCTAAGGAGATATATAATAAAGCCTGTGATATTCTTGGATATGACTTAAAAAAGATATCATTTAATACTTATAATAATAAAATTAATAAAACAATATATACACAACCAGCAGTATTTACATACAATATAGCCATTGATAAAGTATTAAAATCATTTAATTATTATCCTCAATCTGTTGCTGGACATAGCCTAGGTGAATATAGCGCATTAGTATCTAATGGGTGTATTAGTTTTGAAAGTGCTTTAAATATCATTAAACACAGAGCAAAGCAAATGGACAGCTGTGGTATTAAAAGGCCTGGTAAAATGGCTGCAGTAATAAATTTAGATATCAATAATATTAGTAATATAATATCTTTATCAAAAAGTAATGTAGTTATTGCAAATTATAATTCTAATAAACAGATAATACTTTCTGGAGATTCTAAAGATATTGAAAATATTATTTCTTATTTTAAAAAAAATAAAATCAAAGGAATTATACCCTTAAATGTATCGGGTGCATTCCATTCACCTTTAATGGAAAATGCTAAAATTTCTTTGGAAAAAATTATAAATAATACCAAATTTAAGGACGTGAATATACCTATATATCAAAATAATATGCCTGAAAAAAATATTAATGGCAATAAAATAAAAAATAATTTAATAAATCAGCTAACTTCACCTGTTTTATGGCTTGATACAATAAACAACATAGCTAAAGATAATTCTATTGATTTTATAGAGGCTGGACCAGGTAATGTGCTTAAAAATTTAAATAAGAATATTAACAGAGATTTAAATAATGTAGATTATAGAGAATTAATACAATAATGAAAAATAAAAACATAATAATAACTGGAGCTTCTCAAGGTATTGGAGAAAATATTACTGAAAAATTTTTTAATAATCATTCTAATGTATTTTTAATTAGTAGAAATAAAAATAAATTGGAAAAGATTAAAAAAAGATTATCAAAGAAAAAAAGAAATTCTCAACATATTAATTATTTTGTAGCAAGCGTTGAAAATTATAATGATATTTCAGATATAGTTAAAATAATAATAAGTAGATATAAACGAATTGATGTATTAATTAACAATGCTGGTATTACAAATGATAATTTAATTGTTAAGATGAAAGAAGAACAATGGAATCAAGTTATTAATACAAACTTAAAAGGTACTTATAACTGTTGTAAAGCCGTAACAAAATACATGATGAAACAAAAATTTGGAAAAATAATTAATATTAGTTCAATTATTGGAGAAATAGGTAATAAAGGCCAAGTAAATTATGCAGCTTCTAAAGCTGGAGTAGTTGGTTTAACAAAATCCTTATCGAAAGAATTAGGTTCTAGAAATATAAATGTAAATACTATTAATCCAGGATTTATAAAGACTAAAATGACTGAAAATTTAGATGAAGATAAAAATTTAGATTTCTTAAATAAAATACCTTTAAATAGATTCGGTACTGCTGAAGATGTAAGTAATTTAGCATATTTTTTAGCTTCAGAAGACTCAAGCTACATTACTGGTCAAACTATAAATATTGATGGTGGAATGGTTGTTTAACTAAAAAAGGAGTAAGGTTAATGTCAGATCATGAAAATAAAATAAATAATATTATTATAGATAAGCTAGGAGTTGATGAAAATAAAATCACACCAAGTGCTCACTTTATTGAGGATTTAGGTGCTGATTCTCTTGATACAGTAGAATTAATTATGCAATTTGAAGAAGAATTTGGAATTGAAATTCCTGATGAAGATGCAGAAAAAATATTAACTGTTCAAAACGCATATACATATATTAGTAAAAACATATAAATAATGTCTGAGAGAGTTGTTGTTACTGGGCTTGGTACAATCAATCCATTATCTGATAATGTAAAAGATTTTTGGAAAAATTTAATTTCTTTAAAAAATGGTATTAATAAAATATCACATTTTGATACCTCAAATTTTAAAACAAAGCTAGCTGCTGAAGTAAAGGTAGATTTAAATAACTATTTCAATAAAAAAGAATTAAATAAAATTGATAGATTTACCTCCTTTGCTCTTATTGCATCTGATCAAGCTATTAATGATGCAAAAATTAATAATAAATTAGATAAAAATAGAATAGGAGTTATACTTGGATCTGGAATTGGTGGTATAAATACACTTGAAAAGCAACATTCACGTTTATTAAAAAGTCCAAAGAGAGTAAGCCCTTATTTTGTACCAAGCATGATATCAGATATTGCTCCAGGACATATTTCTATAAAACATGGATTTAAAGGTCCAAATTTCTCTGTAGTGTCTGCATGTGCATCAAGTAATCATGCAATTGGTATGGCTTTTAAATCTATCAAATACAATGAATCAGATATGATAATAACTGGAGGTTCTGAAGCTGGTATAACTCCTTTAGCAATAGCTGGATTTATGAATATGAAAGCATTGTCTACAGAAACAGATATTAATAGTGCTAGTATACCTTTCGATTTAAATAGAAATGGTTTTGTTATGGGTGAAGGCGCAGGTATTTTAGTTTTAGAAAGCTTAACATCAGCCTTAAATAGAAACGCAAAAATTTATGCTGAAATTTCAGGATACGGCTCAACCGCAGATGCTTTTCATCTAACATCACCTGCTCCAAATGGTACTGGTGCAAGGGAAGCTATGAAACTTGCTATTAATGACGCAAAAATTGATATAAAAGACATTGATTATATAAATGCTCATGGAACTTCAACACCTGTTGGTGACGTTGCTGAG
>CAYVBB010000080.1:6091-6767 GCA_964448515.1 uncultured bacterium
AACACAAGCTATCAAAAGTTTATTTAAAGATCATGCTTATAATCTTTCTATAAATTCAACTAAATCATATACTGGACATCTATTAGGAGCTACTGGAGGTGTAGAGGCAATAGCAACAATACAATCAATCAATAATTCATATATTACTGCAACAATTAATCACAAAACTAAAGATCCAGAATGTGATTTAGATTATACTCCAAACAAAGGGATAAACAGAACTATTAACCATGCAATATCAAATAATTTTGGCTTTGGTGGCCACAATGCATCAATAGTAATTTCAAAATTTAAACGTTAATTATTTAGACATCAATGATTTTAATTTTAAAATAGTATTAACTGGTGTAGGGTTAGTTTTATGATATATAGCACAATAAAAACTCACCCAATCAAATAAATAAATCAAATTAAATAACCTTTCAATTAAAGAATCTGATTTTTCAGAATAAACAAATTGGTATTTTATATCTTTTAATAACTTTGATGTTATATCAATTCTTTTTATTGTTCTTTCATTATCATTTTCATCTTTTAGCCATAAAATAATATAATTTGATATATCATTATTAGAAAATCCTTCTATTTCATTATGATTCTGTTCAGGCAATATGAAATGAGATGAAAGAATTTTGGAATTTTCAGCTAGCTGACACCTAAGGCTAAAAGCAACAAC
>CAYVBB010000081.1:0-6738 GCA_964448515.1 uncultured bacterium
TTCATTTCTTGAGCTGCTTTATTTGTAAAAGTTACAGCTAAAATATTTTCTGGAGGTAATCCTATCTCATTTATCAAGTAGGCAATTTTGTATGTTAAAACCCTTGTTTTTCCACTTCCAGCTCCTGCAAAAACAAGCACTGGCAGCCCTATTTTTTCAACAGCATTCCTTTGATTTTTATTTAAATTTGATAAATCCATTATTTCTTTGATTTTAAATGACCCTTGAAAGTCGTGTTGAATATATGCCTTCCTTTATTATTTGAAACAAAATAGAAGTAATTAGATTTATCTGGATAAGCGGCTGCAACAATAGCCATTATGCCAGGATTATTTATAGGCCCAGGAGGTAAGCCTTTATATAAATATGTATTATAAGGATTATCAATTCTGGTATGTTTTTTTAATAATTTTTTCTTTCTTTCAGGTAAAATGTATTGAATTGTTGGATCTGCCTGTAATAACATATTTTTATTTAGTCTATTATGGTATACTGATGAGATAAGCTTCATTTCATCATCATACATTGCTTCCCATTGAATAATAGAAGCAAGAGTAATAATTTCATGCATACTCAATACATTATTTGCTATATTTTCATTATAATTATAAATAAATTGATTAACCATTACCCTTAAAATATCTTCCTCAGTATAGTTTCTTAATAATAAATATGTATCTGGATACAAATATCCTTCTAAATTTGTTGCATCTAAACCAAGAGAAGAAATGAAGCTTTTATTGTAGCAAAGCTGAATAAAGTAATCTATATCAATTTTGAGCTTTTTCTCTAAATATATAGCAACATCTTTTAATCGAAGACCCTCTATTATTGTAATTTTAATCTTTTCATTATTATTAGATGTAAGCAAATTAATTAAATCTTTCATATTATTAATAGATTTAAAATTATATCTACCATATCTAATATTTTTATCATTTCCTGTTATTTTAATTGCAACTTTAAATAAGTTTTTATTAATACACAGATTATTCTGTAATATTTGAGCTACATTGTTAACATTGGAGTTTTTCTTTATCGTTACATATTGATCCATATGATTGCATTTTACTGGCCAAGTAAGCAATAATGCATAAATAAATATAGAAAAAAATATTACAATTGAAAATACAGGGAATATATATTTATTATTTTTCATAGAAAATTGCTTTTAAATTAACAAATTATTTATTGATTAAGCATTTATTTCTTGGAAAGATATATTATTCTCCTTTAATTTTCCTTGCTTGTGAGTATTGATAATAATAACAAAGAGCCTATTTGGCCTTTTAATAAGTTTAATTATCTGATTTTTGGAATTGGAGTTTTAACAATAGTGTTAGGATACCTTCTTATGTCTACAGGAAAAGTAGATAGTTTTCAATCAATTAGATTGTCTCCTTTCTTATTATTTATTGGATATGTAATATTAATTCCATTATCAATTTTTTTAAAAAAATAAAACTTGGGGTGGTAGTTCAACTGGTTAGAGCACCTGCCTGTCACGCAGGAAGTTGCGGGTTCGATCCCCGTCCATCCCGCTCTATTAAGCCTTTGCTTTTGCAAAGGCTTTTTTTTATTCAAAACTCAACTAAATTAATTTATATTAAGTATACATTTATATTTTAGAAAAAGGAAACTATGAAAAAAACTCTTAACGATATACTTTTAAACTACCAATCCATTGAAGTTGATTTAATTGAAAATAATGGTGAAATAACTGATGAGATAGAAAAAACACTTCAGATTAATGAATCTGAACTTTCAGATAAAATGAATGGATATGAAAAATTTGCAAGATACTTAAAGCATCAATCCGAATATCTTAAATCACTAGAAGAGCATTACAATAAAAGGAGAAAAGCAATTGATAATTCTGTTTCTAAGCTAAAAGAAAGAATGGTTCATGCAATGAAGATAACCGGAAACAATAGAATCAAAACAGATGAATTTAATTTTTCTGTTGGAACTTCAAAAAGATATAAAATTGATACTGAGAAACTAAATAATGTTATTGAAGAATCTTTAATTCAAGAAGGTCTTGCTGAAAATGTTTTTAAACCAAATTTAAGTGAAATTAAATCAAAATATAAAGATCAAGAATCACCAGAATGGCTTAACATTGAAGAAAATGATTTCTTAAGGGTTAGTTAACAAATTATTTTTGACATTTTTTACAATAATGAGTTGAACGAGAAGCTATTTTTTTTTTAGTAATTTTATTTTTACATCTAAAACATTTTTTGCCTTCTCTACCGTAAACTTTTAATTCATTTTTAAATTCTCCTGTTTTCATATTGTCAAATTTAAAATTTATAATTGTTGTACCATGATGTTTAATTGAATTATCTAGTATAATGAGAATATTTTCATAGAGAGTTTTTATATTTTTAATTTCATTTGACTTTTTTTGTGGATGTATCTTAGTTAACCACAAAATTTCATCAATATATATATTTCCTAAACCACAAATAAATTTCTGATCTAGCAATAGATACTTTATACTTCTAGATCGTTTTTTAAGACCACTTTCAAGCCATTTTGAAGTAAATTTTTTTTCGTAAGGGTCAACACCTACCTTTAGATTAAAATCATCAATAGTATTGAAATAATAAAAACCACCAAATTTCCTAATATCACTATATATCATAAAATTCTTATTAAGAATAAAATAAGCCCTAGTATGCCTTCTATTTTCTGGTAACTTAGTAGATAAAAATAATTGCCCTGTCATTCTTAAATGACAAACAATATAGCCAACATTAAGTTTAATTAATATATACTTCCCTTTTCTATCAATACTTTCAACTTTTTTATTTATAACATTATCAGAAAATAAAGATTGTTCTAGATTATAAATAATTTTGGAATGAAAAGATACAAAAGAAATGATTCTTTTATTTTTCAATTTAGAAAGTGAATTTACAACTGTTTGGACTTCAGGAAGTTCGGGCAAAAACTTAATTACTCATCACGAGGTTCGTGAAATTTTTGACAATTAATACACCATGTTAATTTTTGTTTCTCCTGTTCTGCCTCGGCTGTTTCTTTATCATGATAAGTTTGACAATTTGCACACCAAACCTTATCTGAATTAATATTAAAATCTCCTTTAATAAAAGATTTTCCAATACCAAAGAATACATAGCCAATGGAAAAGGTAAAGGCTACTATAACAACAAAAGGTATAACTTTTGTAAACTTATTAGTATTTGATTTTCTTTTTCTCACTAAGACTAATTTAAAAAGAATTAATATTTAAAACCAATATTATGCCTGGCCTAGATAACTATATACAGAAATATATTGTTCAGTGGTTAAAAAACATTTTTGGCCAATATTCTTGTATATATTATCAGTATCGTTAAATGAACTATCTTCTAACAACTGGAATTCCATAACGAAATTTCCTTGTATTTGATTAAATTTAAAGAATCTATAATGACCAATACCAAATTCTGTTTTAATTACTAAGTCTGATCTTTCTTTGCAAAGTAACATTAGATATTTAGCATCTTCAATATTGCTTAAGGTTGCATTTTTATTATTATTAATGTTATTACTTATTTTATTTATGTGCTTCATCTTATCAACCTCCACTTTTTGTTTACTATAATATGATATTAACTGAATTAATAAAATGTGACAATCACCACAAAATATATTTTCTGTGATTTATATCAAAATTTTATCTAAATTTAATGGAATGAAATCTATCTATATAATACAAATTAATCAGAAATTATAAACATTAACTGTATTATTTATAGCAACTTATAAGATTTATTTAAAAAATTACATTATGATAAAATTTTCAAATAAAAAATTCTGGATATTAGAAATGCCAAAGTATACTATTTTAATATTTATCCTATTTAATTTCTTTGCAATGATATTTTATCCTGGAGGAACAATAAATAATCCAGATACAAGTGGATACTCTTTTACACAGAACTTTTTCAGTGATTTAGGAAATAGCATTAGTCACTCTGGAGAAAAGAACACTATATCATTTATATTATTTAATTTTAGCCTATCATTATGTGGAGTAACATTCATTCTTTTATTTTATTCAATACGCTCAGCATTTAATTCAACTATATTAACTTTTTTAGCAACTCTATTTGGTGTTTTAGGAGGAATTTCTTGTATAGGAGTTGCTTTTACACCAGCAGATTTACTTTTAGCTCCTCACATATTTTTTGCAAATGGTATATTTAGAGGGTTATGTATTGCATCTGTTTTTTATTCAATATTAATATTTAGGAATAGATCCATTGATAATAAATATGCATATGGATTTATTATTTTCGGTATAATGGTTCTTATTTATATATTAATTTCTGAACTTGGGCCTAACCCAAGGTTATATCCAGGAGCACTTAAAATACAAGTTGTGTCACAAAAGATGATTGCTCTTTGGCTTTTTTTATCTATTTACTTTTATTCGATAGGCTTAGGTAAACACTTATATGAAAATCAAAATCATGATTAATTTTTTAAAATATTTACTATTATTTAACTTTCTATTTTCACAAAATGAAGTTTGTTTTGATATTGAACCAAACCCTAATCAAAATCAACCTGGATTTGGATATTTTTCAAAATATATTAATGTTTTAGATTGTTTTGGAATATATGCACCATCAAACATCTCAGATGAAAAAGTATTACATGCAGCTGCAATTGCAGCAGAACTGCTTGATAATAATGAAGATGGTATAGTCGATGATCCTTTAATAGAGCAAGAACTTGCCAGTAGATCTGCTCTAATGCCTATTTTTACTTCTGAAAATTCTCAAGCTGCTAATAGTTTTTTTAACAATTATAATGGAGATGGCGTATCCGCGGTACTTTTTAATAATGAAATTGATCCATCTCAGCCTGGTCATTGGGGTGATGATGCAACAGTTGAAGAGGTAATACATACAATAAACCATGTTGGTCACGTCGCTATTTACCCTGAAAAATTTGACATTGAGCCAAACTCATCTATTATGTCTGCAGCTATGGATATAGCAAGAGGTGGACAATTTATAAACATACCCAATCAATACCCTGAAGAAGCTTGGTATCACTATGATGATTGGACCTGCGACTATGAATGTATGGCAATAGAATATTTTTATTGGTGCGAGGTATCCTACATGGGAATATTAGATGATATTCAAACATGCAATGGCATTGATAATGAATGGGAACTTTGCACACCAGAACTATTTCAATCTACAGATATCCTTATGTATGAACTGATATCAGATTTGTCTAATAAACTTCCACAAAATGCACCTGATGGAAATTATTGCCCGCAACTAGAATTACAAGGTGATTTAAATGATGATGGTATCATCAATATTCTAGATGTAATTCAAACAATTAATATCATTTTATATCAAACAGGATTTAATTCTTCTGCAGATTTGAATAATGATAATACAATTAATGTACTTGATATTGTAATTTTAGTTGATTTAATATTAACATAGAGATATGACTAACAAAGAAAAATTCAATAAATTTTGGTCTTTATACCCTAGAAAAGTTGCTAAAATTGTAGCAGAGCGTCGATGGAAAAATCTTTCAAATAAAGATATTGATGAAATTTTTAAAATTTATCATGAGCATTTACTAAGATGGCGGTATAAAGATATTCAATATGTTCCCCATCCAGCCACATGGTTAAACCAAAGAAGATGGGAAGATGAACTTGAACCCTTACCAGATAAAAACCTATCTGTTTATAAAGATATCGAAAAGAAAACAATGGATCTAAAATCTAGGATGAAAACAGCTGAAACTGAAGCTGCAAGTGAAGAAGAAATTAAAAAACTACTTCATCTAAAAAAGAAATAACATATGATTAAGGAAATAATTTGAAAATTACTGTTGGTGTTAGTGAATTTGTATACAGACAAAAACCTGATTCAGGTAAAACTTACTCTTTACTAGATTTTTCTGAAATAGCTAAATACGCTGAAAAAAAATTAAATAACAATGACTTTATCAAAGGATACCGTGATGGTGTTATTATTATAAAAATCGAAGATGAACTAACTGACAAATTCATCTGCCCATTTGTTAAAATTAATGATGACTCTATCTTAAAAGCAGAAGTTGCTAGGAGAAGACCTGAAGAAGATCATTATGTACGTATTAAAGCTAAAAATGGAACGCCATTAGAGACAGGATCCGTTGAGCTAATACTATATAGAAATGATGTGCTTAAAGAGTCTAATGAGGATACCACAAATAGTGATTGGGAATTGATATCATTCCATGCAATACCTAAAGGAATTGAAGAAATGCCTATGGGAGCTGTAACAATGATGAGAAATCAATTGCAATTACCAGGTGGCACAAAAGGATTCTATGAATCAGAAAAATGGGCAAAATCAGTACAATTTTGGCAAAAATACGCTATAAAGGAGTAAATATGAATACATCTATTGAACAATGGCTAAATAAATACGGCGAAAGCCATCAAAACAAAACAAATAAATTAATACATTGGATTTGTGTTCCGGTTATTACTTTTACTCTCTTAGGATTACTATCTTTATTTAAATTTTCATTTGGAGATGGAACATACATAGTAAATTTAGCAGGAGTATTAATTATTTTAGCTATTTTATTTTACTTTAGACTGTCCTATTCTATTACAATTGGGATGTTTGTATTTTCAAGCTCTTGTTTATTATTAATCAATAAATTAGAACATACATATTTATCAAATGATCT
>CAYVBB010000082.1:0-6654 GCA_964448515.1 uncultured bacterium
TGCTCATCAACTTTACAATGTAAAACCAGATTTGATGGGTTGTGGGAAAGCAACTGGAGGAGGTATTTTGCCCATATCTTTTGTAGCAGGTAGAGATGATGTTATAGGGACTTTAACCCCAGGATCTGAGGGCTCAACATTTGGAGGATATCCACTTGCCTCTGTTGTAGGTGTTTATGCAATTAAAACATTAGTTGAACAGAATTTAGCTGATAATGCTTTAATTAGAGGAGAGCAATTAATGAATGGTTTAAATATCATTAAAAATGATTTTCCTGATAAAATTAAAGAAGTTAGAGGCAAAGGATTGTTAACAGCATTCGAAATGTTTAATGAACCAAATTTAGATGGTCATCATATTTCGGTTGATTTGTTAAATCAGGGTATATATGCTAAGGAAACGCATCATACAACCATTAGATTAGCACCAGCTTTAACAATTAATGAATCACAAGTGAATAGTTTGCTTGATGGTGTAAGAACTGTTGTCAAAGAATTATAATAGACTTTAATCATAGAAATTGTTTAATTTATAATAATGTTCCGATATCTATATATTATTTTAATATTATTTTTATTTTCCTGTAAAAGTGATGGCGAGCTCTCCATGGAAAGAGGTATTCATTATTATGATTGGAAAATGTATAATGAAGCAATTTTAGAATTTAATAAATCAAAATTTCATTATATGTCTAAAAGTAATAAATCATATGAAGATATTAAGCTTTTAGCTCAAACTCATTATAATCTTGCAATTACATATTCAAAATTAGGGATGTTTGAAAAAGCATTATCAGATGCAAATTATGCTTTTAATTTAATTCCTAATAAAGAATATCGTGAAATTATAGGCTTGATTCAAAAAGAGATCAAATAAACAATTATTTAGAGGAGTTTTTTATGATTAAATTAATTATTTATTTTTATTTTTTACAATTAAATGAGCATAAAAATGACCTACAGAATGCTCTTCTTTTAAAAATTTAACTATATCTTTATTATGAACAAAATTTTGTTCATTAACTATACCAATCCATTCATTAATAGACTTGCCAGTTTTTTTAATCATATTCTTAAGCATTGCCCTCTCCATCGATTTCGGATCCATAATAAACTTCCTTGATTAGTATTAATAATTATTAATTAGTTAAAGTTTCACCGCCATCAACTTTAATTGTATTGCCAGTAATCCAGCTCGTATTATGTAAACAGAGCATAACAACAGCATTTGCAATATCTTTTGGTATGGTTAATCTTTTATGTGGGTTTAATTTGAGTGTTCTATCAATCATAGATTGAAACCCAGGAATTTTTTCTAATGCAGCTGTTATTGTTACGCCAGCTTCAAGAGAATTACAGGCAATTTTGAATGGTGCAAGCTCAAGAGCTAGCTGTCTTGTTGCTGATTCTAAAGAAGACTTAGCTAATGATATAGCACCATAATTTTTCCATTGTTTATTACCACCAGCACTAGTCATGGATATAATTTGCGAATTTTCATTGAGCAGTTTATTATTAAATAAATCTTGAGTCCAATAAATTAATGAATGAGACATGACATCAGTTGTCATTTCAATTTGTTTTTGTTTTAATTGGTTCGCTGGATCTTTATCAATCATTGGTTTCAAGGTTCCAAATGCTAATGAATGAATAAAGGCTTTAACATTAATGTTTTGAATTGATTGAAGTTCTTTCATTGCATCTAATCTATTAGATTCATTAGCAGCATTCATTTTTTTATAAATAACTTTTACGCCATATGATTTAATTTCATCCTCTAATTCTTGAATATAGTTTTTTGGTTTTCTTAAATAAACACCAAAAATATTTATTTTATTTTTTGCTAATTCTATTGCACATTCTCTTCCAATACCACTTGATGCACCTAAAATAACTGCCCAATTATTCATTTAATATTCCTCATATATTATATTGTTAAATTAAACATTATATACTAACTATAAAATAGCAGACTGTTTTAAATTAAAGAAACAAAATTGGATAAATTTATGAAAGTTGGCATAATCGGATTACCTAATGTTGGAAAATCAACAATTTTTAATGCATTAACTAATGCTAAAATTCCTGCTAATAATTATCCATTTTGTACGATTGACCCCAATGTTGGTTCTGTACTTGTCAAGGATAAACGATTAAATATTATTAATAAGTATATTACAACAGATAAAATTATTCCAACATCAATTGAATTTGTTGATATTGCAGGCTTAGTAAAAGGGGCAAGTCAAGGAGAAGGTTTGGGTAATCAATTTTTATCACATATTAGAAATGTTGATATTGTTGTACATGTTGTTAGATGCTTTGAAAATGATGATATTACTCATGTAGAGGGGAGTATTAATCCTATTCGAGATATTGGAATTATTGAAACAGAACTAATTATTAAAGATTTAGATTCTGTTGAAAAACAGATAAGCAAGAAACAAAAAATTGTTAAATCAGGAGATAAACAAGCAAAGTTTGAGCTAGATGTTTTAAATAAAACGTATATTTGTCTCAATGATGGAATAATGGTTAAAAACATTTCATTCAATGAACCTGAAAATGAATTTATTTCATCTTTATTTTTATTAACAAACAAACCTGTTATTTATTTATCTAATGTAGATGAAGATAATGTGGGAAAACCTGAGGATAATTTTTCTAATAAAGTTACGAGTTTTTCTAAGGACAACAACTCAGAATCTTTGCGTTTATGTGGAAATATCGAAATGGAAATATCCAATTTACATTTAGATGAACAGAAAGACTTTCTTTCTATTTACAATTTACAATCTTCAGGGCTTGATCAGTTGATTTTATCTTGCTATAGCCTATTGGGTTTGGAAACATTTTTTACAGCTGGACAACAAGAAATTAAAGCATGGACAATTAATAAAGGGTCTACAGCACCAGAGGCAGCTGGTGTGATACATACTGATTTTCAAAGAGGTTTTATTAAAGCAGAAATTTATACTGTGAAAGATTTAGAACAATATCAATCTGAACAGGATATTAAAAGTGCTGGGAAAATTCGTCAAGAAGGCAAAGAATATATTGTTCAAGATGGAGATATAATATTTTTTAAATTTAATGTTTAATTAGAAAATTTAAAATTTTGTTGAATATTTTTTTCTGGTCCTCATTTTCATCAAATAAATTATGATGTGCATTTTTAACAAAAAATTTTTCTTTAATGATTGATTGTGTTTTATTATAAACTAAGTTAACATTTTTTTTCAAAGACATTTTATCTGCTTCAGAATGAATAATGAGTAATGGGCTTGTAACCTTTGGTAATTTTTTGCTAATAAGATTCGTGAGTTTCCGCATTTCATTGAGTGCAATTAATGGATAAGAGGTATATCCATAATATTTTCTAGTAGTATCATTTTTTATTTCTTTTTTTGAAAATTTTATAATTTTACATAATAATGGAATAAGGAAATGTATGGTAAGCGGATTATTAAATTTTAATACTGTTCCCCCTACAACACAACCATTGATTGGAAACATAGATGATAAATAAAGAGCTAGATCTGCTCCCATGCTACACCCTATAACATATGTTTTTTTTGATACAGAAATTAAATTTGCAAGATCTTGTGTAACATGCTCAAGCCACATTTGATATCTGACGCGATTGCATTCTTCTGGAGTTGTCCCATGACCAGGTAAATTATTTGCAATAGTATGAAAGCCCTTATCACCAAGAAATTGAGCTAATTCTTTTACTTCATAAGTTGTATTAGAAAAGCCATGAATAATATATATCCCAATATCACTTGATTTATTAAATTCATAGTTATTAGTATCAAACCTAATCATATTTTTTGGTTATAATTCATATACGCTTTACTTTTTTTCATATTTGGGATATGATGTAATATATAATGAAAAAAATATTTATTGATATTATTTAATGAATTTTCATCTAATTTGAATAGTTTATCAATTTTATCAATATGTGTGTTGAAAAACTCATTAATTAATTGAATTGAATCATAATTTATTTTTGTTTTACTATTGGTACATTTTGAACACTCTAATTGTCCCGATGTATGATTTAAAAAACCACTTTTTAAAATTTGGTTACAATTGTAGCATTTTTTAATTAATGGTTTATATCCCAGATATATTAATAATTGAATATTAAAAAAAATAAAATAATAAACTATACTAGTCGAATTAGAGGAATTTATTTTTTCTAAACTTTTATTAATTAAGCGAAAGATAATATCACATGGATTATCTTCTATGCTAGAGTAATTAATTATATCAAGCATTACGGAGCTTAATATGATTTTATCATAGTTGTTTGCAATTTTATCATATTTATGAATAATAGATGCTTCTTTATAAGTTTGGATATTTCTCTTAGATTTATAATAGTAGATTAAATGAATATGATTTAATGGCTGTAGGATTGCACCATTTAAATTTTTTAATTTTCTTACCCCTTTTGCAATAATGCTTAATTTGCCATAGTCTTTTGAGTATAAATTACAAATGAGGCTAGAGTCACTAAATTTTGTATTATTTAAAACAACTGCATTTGTAGAACAAATCATGCTTAATAGGCTTTTGCAAACACGACACTATATTTTGCAGGTTTTTGAGTATAGATACATTTTAAATTCTTTTTTTGTTCAAATGGAATACATCGTATTGTTGCATTTGTATCTTTTTTTATTTTTGATTCTGTATCTTCTGTACCATCCCATCCACATTCAACAAACCCACCTGTTTCAATGATTGTTTTAAACTCAGTATAATTATCGGTTTGAAAAGTATTTTTCTTTTTAAAAGCCAAGGCCTCATTATATAAAGATAGCTGTATCTCATCTAATTTCTTAATAAGGAATGGTTTAGCTTCATTTATTTTTATTATTGATTTTTCATTATTATCACGTTGAGCAATTGTTAATACTTTATCATTTAAATCACGCATACCTATTTCTATTCTTAATGGGACACCCTTCATTTCCCATTCATTAAACTTAAAGCCTGGAGATAGTTTGTCTCTTTTATCAAAATAACATGATATTTGATTTTGTTCCATATTGTCTAAAATTGATTGAACATATGTTTTAATTTTATTTAAATCATCTTCTGATTTATAAATTGGGACAATGACAATTTGTATGGGAGCAATTTTTGGAGGAAGTCGTAAGCCCTTATCATCTCCATGTACCATAATTAGGGCACCAATTAAGCGTGTACTAACTCCCCAGCTTGTTGCAAAAACATGTTTTTCCTTATTGTCTATATCTTGAAATTTCACATTAAATGCTTTTGAAAAATTTTGTCCTAGATAATGTGATGTTCCAGCTTGTAATGCTTTTTTATCACCCATCATAGCTTCAATAGAAAAAGTTTCAACAGCCCCTGCAAATTTTTCACTTTCTGATTTTTTCCCTACAGTTAAAGGTATCCCCATGAAATTCTCTACTACATCTTGATATATATCTAAAATCTTATGCGTTTCTTCAATAGCTTCTTCTTCAGTTGCATGAGCTGTATTACCTTCTTGCGATAAAAATTCACTTGTTCTCAAGAATAATCTTGTTCTCATTTCCCATCTTACAACGTTCGCCCATTGATTAATTAATAAAGGTAAATCTCGGTATGATTTTATCCATTTTTGATACATTGACCATATAATTGTCTCACTAGTTGGTCTAACAATTACTTCTTCATCTAATTTAGATTTTGGATCAGGCTCTAAAGAACCTTCTTCATTTACTTGTAATCTAGAGTGAGTTACAATTGCACATTCTTTTGCAAATCCTTCAACGTGTTCTGCCTCTTTATTTAAAAATGATTTAGGTATAAATAATGGAAAATATGCATTTGTATGATTTGTTTTTTTAAATTCGTCATCAAAAATGCTTTTTATATTTTCCCAAATTTTAAAACCATAAGGCCTAATAATCATTGTTCCTTTTACTGGGCCATAATCAGCGAGCTCTGCCTTAGTAATAATATCAGTATACCATTTTGCATAATCTTTACTTTTAGGAGTGACACTTTTTGACATTGATTAATCCTTTAATATTTCTTTAAAAATTTTTACTACAGAATTGATATCATTCTTTTTAAATCCAGAATGTGTAACAAGTCTAAATTTACTATTTCCTTTGTAATCAATTTTGATATTATTTTTTTCTAATTCATTTAATAGCTCTTCATTTGAAATCTTACTATGTCTATTATAAATAAAAATAATGTTAGTATAAACATAATCTAGGTTAATTTCGATGCTATTTAGTTTATCTAATTCATATGCTAAAATTTTTGCATTTTCATGGTCATTTGAAATTCTATCAACCATATTATCTAGACTAAATATTCCTGCAGATGCAATTAAACCAGCTTGTCTCATCCCGCCACCTAGGGCTTTCCGAATTTGTTTTGCTTTTAAAATAAAATCTTTATTTCCCAAAAGAACAGAACCAACGGGAGCTGACAATCCTTTAGATAAACAACAAGAAATTGTATCACAATCTCTGGTTAATATATCAACTGATTTATTTAAGGCAATGGCTGCATTAAATATTCTTGCACCATCAAGATGAATAGATAAATTATGCTTATTTGCTATTTTTCGTACTTGATTAAAATAATCAGTATTTATAGGTGCACCATAACATG